>NZ_JOGH01000004.1:0-156587 GCF_000721345.1 Kitasatospora sp. NRRL B-11411
GTCGCGGGTGCCGGGGCCGACCTGGGTGGTGCAGCTGCGGACGGGGGCGGTGGGGGTGAGGACGGTGACGGGGTCGGGCTGCGGGGTGGTGGGGCCGCCGTGCAGGGTGACGGGGTGGCGCCAGTCGTGTGCGGCCCAGGTCTCGGCGAAGTGGTGGAACAGTTCGGCCGGGTCCTCGGTGCCGGCCTCGGCGACGGTCCGGGCGGCGAGCACCGTCCAGGCGAGGGACGGGAGTTGGCCGAAGGGCGCGGAGACCAGGCCGCGGGCGGAGGCCCAGCTCTTGACCCGGCAGGTGAGGGCGGCGAAGGCGGCGTGGCGGGGGCCGACGGCGGCCAGGACGGCGTCGGCGTCGGTGACGGCGCTGTACGCGATCGCGGAGTCCTCGGCGGGGGCGAGCACCAGGTCGACGGCGAGGCCGGCGACGTCCAGCCGCAGGCCGGGGACGCGGGCGCCGTGGACTTCCCGGATGTTCCGGGCCTCGGGCAGCGCCTCGGCCAGCTTCCCTGCCAGCAGCGCGGGTCGGACGGCTCCGGGCAGGACGGTGACCAGGTCGAGGTCGGCGCCGTCGAGGTGGCAGCCCATCCGGCGGGAGCCGGCCAGGTGGGTCTCGCCGGGCAGCGCGGCGGCGATCCGGTCGGTCAACTCGCCGATGTCCAAGGCAGGTTCGGTACGGGCAACCGGGGCGGCCGGTTCGGGCAGCTCGCGGATCTCGCCGGTGCCGAGCGCGACGGTCGCGCGCGGCAGCATCGGCCCGTCGCCGCGCCGGGAGAGCACGACGAGTTCGCCGACCGTGGCGGTGCTGGTGCCGAGGGCGGCCTCGGCGTCGGCGGCGTCGTGCGGTTCGTAGGCCAGGCCGACGGTGAGGTGCGGGTGGTAGCCCTCGCCGTGGGTGGTGGAGCGGGGGAAGCGGCGGGCCAGGGCGTGCCGGAGGGCGGCCCAGGGCGCGGCGGCGCCGACGGCGGGGTCGAGCCAGAGCGTGGCGGTGAGCCGGTGGGTGAAGGTGTGGACGCCGGACAGGGTGGTGCGGAACGGGGCGGTTTCGGCGGCGGCTTCGGCCAGCAGCGGGAGGGCCCGGTCGAAGTGGTGCTCGGCGACGAAGCCGTGGAGCAGGTTGACGTGCGGCGGCCAGCGGTCGTACTGCGGGTCGGTGCGGGACCGCAACTCCTGGATGGCGGGCCGGAGTTCGGCGGGCGGGAGCCAGGTGACGGCGGTCCGGACGGTCGGCGGGGCGTCGAGCGCCTCGACGCCGGGGGTGTCGGTGAGGCCGACGACGGCGACGAGGCCGTAGTGGTCGGAGGGGTGCAGGCCGGTGGGGTCGGGGCGGTCGCCGAGCAGGTGGGCGGTGGCGGTGCGGGCCCGGCCGGGGCGGAGCAGGATCCGGTCGAGGCGGCCGGCCCGGCCGGTGCGGGAGCCGACGGCGGCGAGCGGGTTGGCGGTCGGGTCGAAGGTGGGGGTGCGGTCCTCGGGGCCGTACTGCTCGGTCCAGGCGTCGCGCAGGCCGAGTGCGGTGCACGGCTCCCAGCCGCTGTCGTTGAAGTCGCCGAGGACCAGGAGTTCGCCGTCTACGGCCGCGAACCCCTGGGCCAGTTCGGCGAGTTCGGCGGTGCGGCGGGCCGGTCCGTCGGCCGAGTGGTCGCTGCTGAGGTGGACGGCGGCGACGGTGAGCGGTCCGGCGGCGGTGGGCACGGTGATCGCGGTGACGGCCTTGTGCGGCCCCAGTGCGTGCCGGCCGGCCTCCAGGACGGGCAGCCGGGAGAGCAGCAGCAGCCCGTGGCCGTCGATCTCGCGGCCGAACGGGTCGGCGCCGAGGGTGTACTGCCCGCGCACCCAGTCCTGGTTCAACAGGAGCTTGACCAGGGCGGGTTCGACCTCCTGGAGGGCGATCAGGTCGGCGTCGGCGGCTTCGAGTTCGGCGAGCAGCAGCGGGCGGCGGCGGGCGGTGTGGATCCGGTCGGCGTCGTAGCGGTCCCACAGGGTGTTCCAGGTGACGACCTTCAACTCCCCTGCGGGCAGCGCCGGTTCGGCCTCGGCGGGCCGCCAGCCGCGGTCGGGGTGCCAGGCGTGCGGGGTGCTCGGGGTGAAGAACGGCGCGGGCAGGCCGCGCGGGCGCCGGCGCCGTCCGGCGGTGGTGGTGTCGAGCAGGTCGGTGCCGCTCTCGCGGTCCCAGACCACCTGCCCGTCGGCCTCGACCTGCCGGACCCGGTGCCAGGGCACGTCCCCGGCGGCGGTGAAGGTCTCCAGCGGGACGCGTTTGATCCGGTCGTCGCGCTGCCGGACGCCGAGCGTGAACCGGGCCGGGTCGAACCGGTCGTCCCAGCGGATGCGTTGGCAGACCTGCTCGATCGGACGCATCAGTCCTCCTCGTCCAGGGATCCCGCGCCGTCCGCCACGGTGCCGTCGGCGTCGAGGTAGCGGGTGCGGTGGGCCTGCCCGGGGTAGGGCGGGTTCCAGCGGTGCAGTTGGGCGGTGAGCACCTCGGCGGGGACGGGGTGCGGGCGGACGGCGTTGCGGCGGAGCAGTTCGGCCTCGTCGACGACGGTGACCACCTGGGTGAGCAGCGCGCCGCGGCGTTCGGCGACGGCGTGCACGTGGGCGCGCTGGTGGCGGTTGAGCGAGGTGGCGTCCCAGACCGCGGTGCCGCCGTCGGCGAGGGCGGCCTCCAGCGCGGTGAGACCCTCTCGCAGGAGTTCGGGGTTGTCACGCTGTTCGGTGCGGGAGCCGCGGGCGGCCCGCAGGTCGTCCAGCGAGATCCGGGTGCCGGGCAGGGTCGCCGCGTGGGTGGACTTGCCGCTGCCGGAGGGGCCGCACAGGTGGGTCAGCCGGGGGAAGCGGCCGTCCCGCCAGGTCCAGGTGGCGGCGACGGCCTCCTCGACGGTGGAGATCCGGCCGAGTCCGTACGCCTCGCGGGCGTGCGCCCAGCACCGGTCCCGGACGTCCGGGTCGAGGCCGGTCAGGGCCTCGCGCAGGCCGGTGCGCAGCCAGCCGAGCGGGTCGGGGCCGAGCAGCCCGGCCTCCTCGGCGTGCAGGGCGGACCAGGCGACCTCCTGCTCGGCGGCGGGCAGCGCGGCGGCGGCGACGGCGTGCAGCACGCCGAGGTCGGCGGCGGCGGTGAGGCCGGTCAGTCCGGCCCGCCGCTCCTCGTCGGGGAAAGGCTGCCCGAGTCGCGGGTGGAGGCCGACCAGGTCGGCGACCCGGCGGGCCTGCCGGAGGCCGAGCGGCCCGGCCAGCCGGGGCATCAGCTCGGCGCGGCGGGCGGTGCGCAGCCCGTGCGCGAGCACGCCGGCGAGCCGGGCGTCGCCGGTGCGGCCGAGCGCGTCCAACCGGGCGGTGACGTCGTCGAGTTCGGGGTGCAGCGGGAGGCCGAGCGCGGCGCCGAGCCCGGCGGCGTCCGGTTCGCCGCCCGAACGGACGTGCCAGAGCGCGGAGTTCGGCCCGAGGCCGTTCTCCACCACGGCGGCGTGCATCCAGTGCGTGTCGGTCCGGACGTGGTGCGGCCGGACCCACTTGGCGACCCGCCGTCCGAACTCGGCGCGGTCGAACCCGGCGACGGTGCGAACGACGTAGCCCTCCTGGCGCTCGGGGTCGAGCCTGAGCGCGCGGATCGCCCGCTCCTCGTACCGGCCGCGCCAGAGCACCCGGGGCGCCGGGACGCCGAGGCGGCGCAGGAAGCGGACGGTGGCGTCCCAGTCGAGGCAGCGGTCCTCGGCCGTCCAGACTGAGAAGCCGTAGAACCAGCTGTCCAGGTCGGTGTAGGCCAGCGAGTGCCGGGCGAACAGGTTCTCGCCGCAGATCCGCCAGCCCGCCGGGACGCCCGCGCCGATCCGCCCCTGGAGGCCCTTCACCCAGGCCCGGGACGGGTGGTGCCCGGAGTCCAGCGAGCGGGCGTGCAGCCCGTCCGCGTACAGCGTGGTGTTCTCGCCGTCGAGCTTCTCGGTGACGACCACCTCGGCGCCGGCCAGGCCGGAGAGGTCGCCGCTGCGGAGGTCGTCGGCCGCCGCCCCCGGCGACCACGGGAGGTGCGGGGTCCGCGGGTAGGGGACGCGCATGCCCGCCACCCTAGGGACGGGCGGCGGGCACGGGCCAGCGGATTAGCGCGGCCGTCAGACCGTCAGACCGCGGCTGATCAGGTCGATCAGGGCGAAGGCGAACAGCGAGATGCCCACGAACCCGTTGGTGGAGAAGAACGCCCGGTTCAGCCGGGACAGGTCGTTCGGCTTGACGATGGTGTGCTCGTAGACGAACGCCCCGGCCACCACGGCGAGCCCGCACCAGAAGAACGCGCCCGCGTCGGTCAGCACCGCGTACCAGGCGAGCAGCGCGGTGGTGATCGCGTGGCAGACCCGGGCGCCGGTGATCGCGGCCGGGACGCCGAAGCGGGCGGGCACCGAGCGGACACCCGTGCCGCGGTCGGCGGCGACGTCCTGGCAGGCGTAGATCAGGTCGAAGCCGCCGATCCAGATGCCGACCGCGAGGCCGAGCACCACCGCGTCCCAGGACCAGGTGCCGGTGACGGCCAGCCAGGCGCCGATCGGGCCCATCGCCTGGGCCAGGCCGAGGATGGCCTGCGGGAAGTCGGTGAACCGCTTGCCGTAGGGGTAGACCACCATCGGGACGACGGCGACCGGGGCCAGCAGCAGGCAGAGGGTGTTGAGCAGCGCGGCCGAGCCGAGGAAGACCACCAGGGCGATCGCCGAGCCGACGTACGCGGTGCGCACCGAGACGGCGCCGGTGACGAGTTCGCGGCCGGCGGTGCGCGGGTTCCGGGCGTCGATCTCGCGGTCGATGATCCGGTTGGCGGCCATCGCGAAGGTCCGCAGGCCGACCATGCAGACGGTGACCAGCAGCAGTTCGCGCCAGTGCACGGACTTGTCGGCGAGGAACATCGCGGTGAGCGCGGCGGTGTAGGCGAAGGGCAGCGCGAACACCGAGTGCTCGATGGCGACCAGGCGCAGGAAGGCCCGGGTCCGGCTCGGCGGGGCCTCGAACGCGTCGGCGGTGGTCATCAGAGTCCGTACTCCTTCCAGCGGCGGGTGACCCGGGCGGCGGTCTCCGGGTCGGAGGCGACCATCTCGGGCCAGCCGCCGTCGCGGGTGTAGCCCTCCTCGGGGAGCTTGCGGGTGGCGTCGATGCCCGCCTTGCCGCCCCAGAACTGCTGGTAGGAGGCGTGGTCGAGGTGGTCGACCGGGCCCTCGACGACCGAGAGGTCCCGGCTGTAGTCGACGTTGCCCAGGGCCCGCCAGGCGACCTCCTGGTAGTCGTGCACGTCGCAGTCGGCGTCCACCACGACGATCAGCTTGGTCAGCGACATCATGTGGGCGCCCCAGATGGCGTGCATGACCTTCTGGGCGTGCTTGGGGTACTTCTTGTCGATCGAGACGATCACGCAGTTGTGGAAGCCGCCGGCCTCGGGCAGGTCGTAGTCGACGATGTCCGGGATGATCACCTTGAGCAGCGGCAGGAAGAAGCGCTCGGTGAACTTGCCGAGCGGCCCGTCCTCGGTCGGCGGGCGGCCGACCACGATGGACTGCAGGATCGGGCGGCGGCGCATCGTGACGCAGTCGATGGTCAGCGCCGGGAACGGCTCCTGCGGGGTGTAGAAGCCGGTGTGGTCGCCGAACGGGCCCTCGGGCAGCAGTTCGCCGGGCTCCAGCCAGCCCTCCAGCACCACCTCGGCGTCCGCCGGGACCTGCAGCGGGACGGTCTTGCAGTCGACCATCCGGACCCGCTCCCCCGCGACGAAGCCCGCGAACAGGTACTCGTCGATGTCGCCGGGCAGCGGCGCGGTGGCGGCGTAGGTGACGGCGGGCGGGCAGCCGAAGGCGATCGCCACCGGCAGCTTCTCGCCGCGCTTGGCAGCGACCGCGGCGTGGTTGCGGCTGTCCTTGTGGATCTGCCAGTGCATGCCGATGGTGCGCTTGTCGTGCCGCTGCAGCCGGTACAGGCCGAGGTTGCGGACGCCGGAGTCCGGGTCCTTGGTGTGGGTGAGGCCGAGGTTGAAGAAGGAGCCGCCGTCCAGCGGCCAGGTGAACAGCGCGGGCAGCTGCTCCAGGTCGACGTCCTCGCCGGTGAGCACCACCTCGTGGACGGGCGCGTCGCCGGACTTCACGTTCCGCGGCGGGACGTGCGCCATCGTGGCGAGCTTGCCGAACGCCTCCCGGAACCCGGTGAAGCCCTGCGGCAGTTCGGGCTTGAGCAGGCCGCCGATCTTCTCGGCGATGTCGTCGGGCGACTTCAGGCCGAGCGCCTTGGACAGCCGCCGCTCGGTGCCGAAGACGTTCATGGCCAGCGGCATCGCCGAGCCCTTGACGTTCTCGAAGAGCAGCGCGGGGCCCTTGGCCTTCTGCACCCGGTCGACGATCTCGCCGACCTCCAGGTGGGGGTCGACCTCGACCTTGATCCGTTTGAGGTCGCCTTCCCGCTCCAGTGCCCGGAGGAAGGAACGGAGATCGTCGTATGCCATACCTGTCAGTATCCGATACGGGCTACCCTGAGCCCGCCAAGGGTCCTGTCCGAACCTGCTCCGGAGTTCTGCGCTGTGCTGAGAGTCGTGCCCGTGGTCGCGCTGCTGGCCCTGTGGGTGTGGGCGTTCATCGACTGCCTGACCACCCCCGAGGACGAGGTCCGCCACCTGCCGAAGGTGGTGTGGGTGATCATCGTGCTGTTCTTCCCGCTGGTCGGCTCGATCGCCTGGCTGGTGGCCGGGCGCGACCGCACCGGGGCCCGCCGCCGGCAGGTGGCCTGGCCGTCCGGTCCGACCGCCGGGTACCCGGAGTACGAGCGCCCGCGGCGGCCGCTCGCGCCGGACGACGACCCGGAGTTCCTGGCCTCGCTGAAGCGCGGCAACGAGCGGCACGAGGACATGCTCAAGCAGTGGGAGGCGGACCTGCGCCGCCGCGAGGAGGAGCTGCGCCGGGGCGAGGACCGCCCCGAGGAGGGCGACCGCCCCAAGGGCTGATCCCGCCTTTTGGCGCATCCCTACCATCCGGACCTGCTCCGGAGCCCGAGCACCCGGCCGCCGGCCGCCGTGCGCCCCTGTCGGCGCGCGGCGGACCGGCGGCCTCCTTGCTGCCCCGATCTTGCCGCTGACCTGCCAATTCGACCCTCCGGCCGCCCCCGGCCCGACCCCGGCCCGACCACCCGTCCGGACCGACCCGGCAGGAGGCCCGTGCGCCCCCTTCTGTCGAGGCTGTACAGCGATCGGGTCCCGACCTTGTACGGATTCGACGCCGAAAGGCGGGTGCACTGACTCGTACTGTCGTAACAGAAGAGGTGTTCGCTGACCCACGCGAGCTTGGAGTGGTTCGAAATGACGGTCCTGCACGATGCGCCGGTCGGCGGCGAGGCTCCGGCCGACGCCCGTAGTCGGGTCGCCGAACTGCACGAGCTGCGCGAGCAGGTCCGCCGCGGCCCCAGCGAGAAGGCCACCGAGGCCCAGCACGCGAAGGGCAAGCTGACCGCCCGGGAGCGGATCGAGCTGCTGCTGGACGAGGGCTCGTTCCACGAGGTGGAGCCGCTGCGCCGGCACCGCGCGCAGGGCTTCGGCCTGGAGGCGAAGAAGCCGCACACCGACGGCGTGGTCGTCGGCTGGGGCACCGTCCACGGCCGCACCGTCTTCACCTACGCGCACGACTTCCGGATCTTCGGCGGCGCGCTGGGCGAGGCCCACGCGCAGAAGATCCACAAGATCATGGACATGGCCATCGCGGCCGGTGCGCCGCTGGTCTCGCTGAACGACGGCGCCGGCGCCCGGATCCAGGAGGGCGTCACCGCGCTGGCCGGCTACGGCGGCATCTTCCAGCGCAACACCCGGGCCTCCGGCGTGATCCCGCAGATCTCGGTGATGCTCGGCCCGTGCGCGGGCGGCGCGGCCTACAGCCCGGCGCTCACCGACTTCGTGTTCATGGTCCGCGAGACCTCGCAGATGTTCATCACCGGCCCGGACGTCGTCCAGGCCGTCACCGGCGAGAAGATCACCCAGAACGGCCTCGGCGGCGCCGACGTGCACTCCTCGGTGTCGGGCGTGTCGCACTTCGTCTACGACGACGAGCAGTCCTGCATCGAAGAGGTCCGCTACCTGCTCTCGCTGCTGCCGCAGAACAACCGCGAGATGCCGCCGTCCGTCCCCAACGACGACCCGGTCGAGCGCCGCAACGACTCGCTGCTGGACCTCGTCCCGGCCGACGGCAACCGCCCCTACGACATGCGCAAGGTGATCGAGGAGATCGTCGACCACGGCGAGTACCTCGAGGTGCACGAGCGCTGGGCCACCAACGTGATCTGCGCGCTGGCCCGGATCGACGGCCACGTGGTGGGCCTGATCGCCAACCAGCCGCAGTCGCTGGCCGGCGTGCTGGACATCAACGCCAGCGAGAAGTCCGCCCGCTTCGTGCAGATGTGCGACGCCTTCAACATCCCGCTGGTCACCATGCTCGACGTGCCCGGCTTCCTGCCCGGCGTCGACCAGGAGCACGACGGCATCATCCGGCACGGCGCCAAGCTGCTGTACGCGTACTGCAACGCCACCGTGCCGCGGATCCAGCTGATCCTGCGCAAGGCGTACGGCGGCGCGTACATCGTGATGGACTCCCGCTCGATCGGCGCGGACCTGTCGTTCGCCTGGCCGACCAACGAGATCGCCGTGATGGGCGCCGAGGGCGCCGCCAACGTGATCTTCCGCCGCGACATCAACGGCGCGGAGGACCCCGAGGCGATGCGCGCGCAGAAGATCAAGGAATACAAGAGCGAGCTGATGCACCCGTACTACGCGGCCGAGCGCGGCCTCGTAGACGACGTCATCGACCCCGCCGAGACCCGCGAGGTGCTGGCCGCCTCGCTCGCCATGCTCCGCACCAAGCACGCCGACCTGCCCAGCCGGAAGCACGGCAACCCGCCGATGTAACCGGCGGTCGAACGCGCCGAAACCTTTCAGACTCAAGCTTGGGGGAGAACAGGAACCATGAGCGAACCTCTCGTCCGCATCGTCCGCGGCTCGCTGAACGCCGAGGAACTGGCCGCGCTGACCGCGGTCCTCGCCGCCCGGGCCGCGGTGGCCGCCGCCACCGCCGCCGCCCCGGCCGTCGAGCCGATCGCCACCTGGTCGCGGATCGAGCGCCGCCCGGCCTACTTCTCCCCCGTCAGCTGGCAGCAGGCGGCGTAACGGACGACGAGGGGCCCGGGGCCCGGCGGGACGCACCCGCCGGGCCCCGGGCCCCTCGTCGTCGCTCAGGCGGCCGCCAGCGCCGCCGGACGGCCGGCGTGCATGGTGGTGAGGTTGGCCGCCAGCCGCTGCGGGTCCTGGGCCAGCCAGAGCCGGACGGCGGCCCCCAGCATGATGCAGGAGGAGCCGAGCCGGACGCCCGTGGAGTGGGCGATCCGCGCGGCGGCGATGGTGAGCAGGTCGGCCAGCTCGGTGGGGAGCCAGACGGTGAGCGCGCAGGGCGCCGGCGTGGTGATGGCGGCGAGCAGCCGGTAGGCGTCCGCCGCGCAGTGGAGTGTGGGCAGGACGTCCAGCAGCCCGTCGGCGACGACCTCGGACACGTCGCTGTGATGGCCCTGGGCGAGCCGTCGCAGCAGCGTGCGTTCCGCTGCGGTGATTCGGACGGTCATGATGACCTCGTCGCACTCCATGGTGCGGCCCTCCTCGCGGCTTTGTGGTGCGTGGGTGTGGGGTGGTGGAGGGGCGTCAGATGCCGGCGTAGGAGTGCTTGCCGGTGACGAAGATGTTGACGCCGTAGAAGTTGAACAGCCAGCAGGCGAAGGCGAGCAGGGCCAGGTAGGCGGCCTTGCGGCCGCGCCAGCCGGCGGTGGCCCGGGCGTGCAGGTAGGCGGCGTAGGCGACCCAGGTGATGAAGGACCAGGTCTCCTTCGGGTCCCACTCCCAGTACTTGCCCCAGGCGGCCTCGGCCCAGATCGCGCCCGCGATGATGGTGAACGTCCAGAGCGGGAAGACGATCGCGTTGATCCGGTAGGAGAGCTTGTCCAGGGTGCCGGAGGCGGGCAGGCGCTCCATCAGGTTGGCGGCGCGGACGGTGAGGCCGGCCGCGACCCGGTGCTCGTAGCGGTCCTTGAGCAGGTAGGCGCCGGTGGCGACGAACGCCGCGAAGAAGGCGCCGCCGCAGATGGTGGCGGTCGAGACGTGGATGCCCAGCCAGTAGGAGTGCAGGGCGGGGACGAGCTGCTCGGAGTCGGTGTAGAGCACCGAGACGGCCACGCCCAGGATGAGCAGCGCGACCACCGTGACCGGCAGGCCGAGCCAGCGGACGTTCTTCTTGGTGGCGAGCAGGATGACGTACGCGGCGACCATCATCAGGGCGAAGGCGCACGAGAACTCGTACATGTTGCCCCACGGCCAGCGCATCACCGACAGGCCGCGGGTGACCACGCTGGCGGCGTGCAGCAGCAGGCCGAGGACGGTCAGCGAGACCGCCATCCGGCCGACCAGGTCGGCCTTCTCGCTGGTGCCGGCCGGGCCGGCGCCGTCGGCCGGGCCCTCGTCGCCGCGGCCGCTGGTGACCGTGGTGGCGCCGGCGTCGGCCAGCGCGGTGCGGGTGAGGGTGGTGGTGCCACCGCCCTGGGCGGCGACGGTGACGGTGACCTTGCGGACGCCCTTGGCCGCGGCCGCGGAGTCGGCGACCGACTCGGCCAGGGTGCTCTGCTGCGCGGAGCGGACGGCGACGCCGCCCTTGGCGCCGAACGTCCACTCGAAGATCTGGGCGAACATGGCCAGGGTGTAGACCGTCATCGCCGAGTAGATGAGGTAGTTGGAGAAGTTGGCCAACTGGGTGTCGACCTGCGCGAGCAGCACCGTCTACTCCTTGGTTTCCGGGGCGGTGGGAACGGCAGCGGCCGGGGAGTCGGCTGCGGCGGGTGCGTCGTCTTCGGGGCTCTCGGAACCTGGCGGCTCCTCGGTGGCCGGGGGCTCCTCCGCGGCCGGGGGCTCCTCCGCGGCTGGGGCGTCGTCCTGCAGGTCGACGGCGATCTCGGCGAGTTCCTCGGCGGTGCGGGCGGACTCGCTGCGGCCCAGGCCGGCGATCTCGACCAGGGTGCGGCCGTCGGCCCCGGCGGTGGCCCGGACCCAGATCCGGCGGCGCTGGACGAACAGCGAGCCGATCAGGCCGAGGATCGCGGCGACCGCGCCGAGCAGCGCGACCGCGTTGCCGGGGCGGTGCGAGACGGTGAAGTTGGCCCACTGCTGGTAGCCGTCGAAGGTCAGGGTGCCGTAGCCGTCGGGCAGTTCCCAGCCCTCGCCGACCTTGAGGATCGCGGTGGCGGGCGCGTCGTTGACCTTGAGCTGGGTCATCGCCTTGTCGTCGAGCTCGTACACGTTCTGCGGCAGGCCGCTGTCGGTGCGCAGGTCGCCGGCGTAGACGTTGAGCACCAGGCGGGGGTCGGCGGCGGCCGGGAAGACCGAGATCGGGCCGGTGCCGGTGAAGTCGGCCGCCGCGGTGGGCAGGAAGAAGCCCTTGAAGGCGAGCTGGGTCTTGTTGCCCTGGGCGTCGGTGCCGTAGTCGTTGACCTTGATCACGCCGGGCGAGGTGACGTTGCTGTCCCGGGGCAGGAACGGCGTCGGGCCGCGGTAGACGACCTCGTTCTTCGCGTTGCGGACGGTGACCACCGGGGCGAAGCCGTGCGCGGTCAGGAAGACCTTGGAACCGCCCACCTCCAGCGGGTGGTTGACCTCGATCCGGGCGTTCTTCTGCTTGCCGGAGTCGGCGCCGTCCCAGTAGCGGACGTTGGCGACGAACTCCTTGGCGGTGCCGGCCGCCGGGCCCTGGGTCTGGTACTCGGCGGTGAAGCCGTCCAGCTTGAAGCCGAAGGCGTCCAGGTCGTCGACGCCGTAGAACGCCGAGCCGGTGAAGTCGTCGAGCTGGGTGGTGGTGTTGGAGTAGCCCTGGCCCTCCAGCACGATCTTGGTGCCGGAGCCGCTGAACAGGCTGGCCCAGGCGAAGCCGGCCAGCAGGGCGAACAGCGCGAAGTGGAACAGCAGGTTGCCGACCTCGCGCAGGTAGCCCTTCTCGGCGGCCACCGAGCCGGAGCCGGCCGCGGCCCGGAAGCCGCGCTTCTTCAGCAGCCGGTGCGCGGCCGCGTTGACCGCCTCCGGGGCGGCCCCGGTGTGCCAGGCCGCGTAGACCGGCATCCGGGTCAGGTTGCGCGGGGCGGCCGGCGGCTGCGCGCGCAGCACGCCGACGAACTGCCAGGTGCGGGGCAGGATGCAGCCGGCCAGCGAGACGAACAGCAGGATGTAGATCGCGGAGAACCACACCGAGCTGTACACGTCGAAGAGTTGGAGCTTCTCGAAGAGCGGCGCCACGCCCTTGTGGGCGTTCTTCCACTCCGCGACCTTGAACGCGTTGGTGTTCTGCGGCACCAGCGAGCCGGGGATGGCCGCCAGCGAGAGCAGGAACAGCAGCAGCAGGGCGACCCGCATCGAGGTCAGCTGGCGCCAGAACCAGCGCAGCCAGCCGAGCACGCCCATGCCGGCCGGCACCGAGTCGTTCTCCTCCGGCGCGCTGCTGAGCCGCTCGGCGTCCGGCTCCGCGGCGTCGGCCGGCTTGGGGCTGGTCTTGGTGTCGCTCACGGTCAGATTCCGATCGAGAAGTTCTGGGCGAGGTACTGGAGCTGGTTGACCAGCGCGTCCCACACCCCCGTCACCAGGGCCAGGCCGACCGCGACGAGCATGCCGCCGCCGATCCGCATCACCCACTGGTAGTGCTGCTTGACCCAGCCGAAGGCGCCCAGCGCCTTGCGGAACGCCAGGGCGGCCAGGACGAACGGTACGCCGAGGCCGAGGCAGTACACCGTCATCAGCAGTGCGCCGCGCCCCGCGTCGGCCTCGTTGGTGGAGAGCGTGTTGATCGCCGCCATGGTCGGGCCGAGGCAGGGGGTCCAGCCGACGCCGAAGACCAGGCCGAGCAGCGGGGCGCCGTACACGCCGACCGCGGGGCGGCGGTGGGTGCGCAGTTCGCGCGTCGAGAAGCCGGGCAGCAGGCCCATGAAGGCCAGGCCCATCAGCACCGTAACGACGCCCATGACCACCGAGACGATCCGCTTGTGGTCCGCCAGGGACTTCCCGACGTAGCCGAACAGCGCGCCCTCGGAGATGAAGACGGCCGCGAACCCGGCCACGAACAGGGCCGAGCCGAGCAGCATCCGGCCGCGCCGGGTGCCCTTGGCGTCGGAGAGGTCGGCGGCGGAGAAGCCGGTGACGTAGCTGAGGTAGCCGGGCACCAGCGGCAGCACGCACGGCGAGAAGAACGAGACCAGCCCGGCGGCCAGCGCGATCGGCAGGGCGAGCACCAGCGCGCCGCTGCCGACCGTCTCGTTGTACCCGACGTCCGCCGCTGCCAGCAGGGCGCTCACTTCGACTCCGCCAGCACCGGGTCGACCATCTTCTGCAGGTCCTCGGCGGACATCGCGCGCATGGCGCGGGCGGCCAGCCTGCCGTCCTTGTCGATCACGATGGTGGTCGGGATGGACTGCGGGTTGAGGCTGCCCTTGGGGAACTTGAGGATCTCGGCGCCGTCCGGGTCGTAGATGCTCGGGTAGGTGACCCCGAAGTTCTTCTCGAAGGCGACGGCGTTGGCGGGGTCGGTGTCCCGGGTGTTGATGCCGAGGAACTGGACCTGGTCGCCGTACTTCTGGCTGGTCTCCTGCAGGCCCTTGGCCTCGGCCCGGCAGGGGCTGCACCAGGAGCCCCAGATGTTGAGGACGACCACCTTGCCGCGGTAGTCGGAGAGCTTGAGGGCCCCGCCGCCGTCCAGCGAGGTGCCGGTGATCTCGGGGGCGGCGACCCGCTTGGCGGGGGCGGCGGTGGCGACGCCGCCCTTGCCGGTGACGAAGCCGACTCCGCCGCTGCTGCTGCCGGAGCTGGAGCACCCGGCCAGGGCCAGGGCGGAGGCCGCGCCGAGGGCGGCGGTGAGTCGGATGCGGCTGGACGTCCGTGACATGTGAAAAGTTTCGCATGGCTCTTCGGCCCGTTTTAGGGGGGTCCGGCGTTGTCGACCCGACCCCCCGTGACCTGCGGATTCTCCGCTTATGATCGTCTTAATTCGGGCATTTCTCCGCCCGCCGGGCTTACCTGGCGGGCCCGGTGCGGGCTACGCCCCGAAGCTCTTGCCGACCGGCTTGTCGCCCTTCTTGCCCTTGCCCACCAGGTGCGCCGGCAGCAGGTCCCGGGCCGGCTCGCGGTAGCCGATCGAGACGATCCGGTCGCCCTCGTAGGTGAAGCTGGTCAGCGAGGCCAGCGAGCACTGCCGGCGGCGCGGGTCGTGCCAGAGCCGGCGGCGCTCCGCGAACGAGCGCAGGATCCAGATCGGCAGCTGGTGGCTGACGCACACCGCCTCGTGCCCGCGCGCGGCGTCCCGGGCCGCCGCGATGGCACCCATCATCCGCACCACCTGGTCGATGTACGGCTCGCCCCAGGACGGCTTGAACGGGTTGGTCAGGTACTTCCAGTACCCGGGGTTGCGCAGCGAGCCGTCGCCGACGCCGAAGGTCTTGCCCTCGAAGACGTTCTCCGCCTCGATCAGCCGCGGGTCGGCCGCCACCTGCAGGCCGTGCGCCTTGGCGATCGGCTCGGCGGTCTCCTGCGCCCGCTCCAGCGGCGAGGCCACCACGTACGTGATGTCCCGGTCCTTGAGGTGCTCGCCGACCCGCTCGGCCATCTGCCGGCCCAGGTCGGAGAGGTGGTAGCCGGGCAGGCGGCCGTACAGCACGCCCTCCGGGTTGTGCACCTCGCCGTGCCGCATCACGTGGACGACGGTGATGTCCTTGCCGGTCCCGCTGCTGTTCTCGCCGCTGCTCTCGCTGCGGTCGTCGCGGGTGTTCTCGCTGGTGTTCTCGGTCACTTGGCGGTCTCCTCGGTGGCCTCGGCGGCGGCGCGGGCGGCGGCGGGCAGGGCGGCGGCGATCCGCTCGATCGCGCGCTCGTCGTGCGCGGCCGAGACGAACCAGGACTCGAAGGCGGACGGCGGCAGGTAGACGCCCTGGCTCAGCATCGAGTGGAAGAAGGAGTTGAAGCGGAACGCCTGCTGGGTGCGCGCCTCGTCGTAGTTGGTGACCTGCTGCTCGGTGAAGAAGACCGAGAACATGTTGCCCGCGGTCTGCAGCCGGTGCGCCACGCCCTCCTTGGCGAGCGCCGCAGTGACCAGGCCGGAGACCTCGGCGGCGACCCGGTCGACCGTCGCGTACACCTCGTCGGTGCACAGCCGCAGCTGGGCCAGGCCGGCCGCGGTGGCGACCGGGTTCCCGGAGAGGGTGCCGGCCTGGTAGACCGGGCCGGCCGGGGCGAGGTGGGCCATCACGTCGGCGCGGCCGCCGAACGCGGCGGCGGGGAAGCCGCCGCCCATCACCTTGCCGAAGGTCAGCAGGTCCGGCGCCCAGCCCTCGTGGGCGGCCTCCAGCCCGTACCAGCCGGCCCTGGAGACCCGGAAGCCGGTCATCACCTCGTCCGAGACGAACAGCGCGCCGTCGGCCCGGCAGAGTTCGGCCAGGCCGCGGTTGAAGCCGGGCAGCGGCGGGACGACGCCCATGTTGCCGGGCGAGGCCTCGGTGATCACGCAGGCGATCTGGCCGGGGTTGGCGGCGAACGCGGCGCGCACCGCGTCCAGGTCGTTGTACGGCAGCACGATGGTGTCGCCGGCCTGGGCGCCGGTCACGCCGGGGGTGTCGGGCAGGCCGAAGGTGGCGACGCCGGAGCCCGCGGCGGCCAGCAGGGCGTCCACGTGGCCGTGGTAGCAGCCGGCGAACTTGACCACCTTGGCGCGGCCGGTGAAGCCGCGGGCCAGCCGGATCGCGGACATGGTCGCTTCGGTTCCGCTGGAGACCAGCCGGACCTGCTCGACCGGGGCGATCCGGGCGGTGATCTCCTCGGCCAGCTCCACCTCGCCCTGCCCGGGCGTCCCGAACGAGGTGCCCCGGGCCACCGCCCGCTGCACCGCCCCGATCACCTCCGGGTGGGCGTGGCCGAGCAGCATCGGGCCCCAGGAGCAGACCAGGTCCACGTACTCGCGGCCGTCCGCGTCGGTCAGGTACGGGCCGGTGCCGGACACCATGAAGCGGGGCGTGCCGCCGACCGCGCGGAAGGCCCGCACCGGCGAGTTGACGCCGCCGGGGGTGACGGCCAGGGCGCGGTCGAACAGCGACTGGGACTGGGGGGCTTCGTACGGGTAGCTCATCTGCTCGCTCATCCGTTGGGTGCTGGGAGTGGCCGGGAACCGCTCTTACCCGCACATGGTCTCAAATCGTGTCCTGGCGTTCTGCATGTCGGGCCCGATCATCTGGAACGATGATCCGTGTGCTGCTCCCCTCACGGGCTGTGCCGAAGGTAAGGTCGAGTGACGCGCGCTCGTGTAGCACGCCGACAGGCGGGTAAGGGGCATGTTCGGAGGGACACCGAGCGTGCGAGGGTCTGTCGATTCCGGCGAGTTCCGTTGAGGATGGTCCGAGTGTCCGAGAGGCAGGACGGTTTCGACGAGGCGGCGGGGCGCAGCCGCAGCCCCGGAGAGACCGGCGGGGGTACGGGTACGGGCAGGGGAAGGAGGGGCGAGGGCAGAGTGGGGGTCACCTACAAGTACTTCGGCGCTCCGGACCGCGCCACCGCCGCCAGGGTTCCCACCGCCCTCGGCCCCGGCGGGCTCGGGCTCGACGCCGGCGAACTCGGCGCCCTCGGCCGGCTCGGCGACCTGATGGAGACCAGCGGCTCCGCCGGCGGCCACCTCTCCACCAAGATCAAGCCGGAGACCATGAGCGCGATGGTCCTCACCGGCATCCAGGGCGTCCCGCTGCACCACGTCCCGCCGCTCGAACTGGTCGTCCTGCACCCGGACTACGCGGTCGTCCAGCTCCCGCACACCGTGGTCGAGCCGCTCCGCAAGGCCGACGAGACCGAGCTCGGCGCTGCCGCCTTCATCTGGTCCACCGTCCCCGACCGCCGCGGCCCGCGGGACGCCTTCGTCATCTACCAGATGCTGCACGAGTGGCAGGACTTCGCCAACCGCCTGCACGAGGCCGGCCACCAGCTGTACTGCCTGGTCTGGCCCTGAGGCTCCGGCGGTTCAGGGCACCAGGCGGTAGCCGACGCCGCGCACCGTCTCGATGACGCAGCGGGCCCGGGCGGCCGCCAGTTTGCGGCGCAGCGCGGCCACGTACACCTCGACGATGTTGAGGTCGCCGCGGAAGGCGGTGTCCCAGACCGCGTCGAGGATCTCGGTCTTCGGGACGGCCTGGTCCGGCCGCCGGGCCAGGCACTCCAGGACGCCGAACTCCTTGGCGGTCAGCCGCAGTCCGGCCCCGCCGACGGTGCAGCGCCGGGCCGCCGGATCCACCGCCAGGTCGCCGACCGCCAGCACCGCGGCCCGGCCGGCCGCGCCGCGGCGGACCAGGGCGCGCAGCCGGGCGGTCAGCACCACGTAGGAGAAGGGCTTGCGGAGGAAGTCGTCCGCCCCGCAGTCCAGTGCCTCGGCCTCGTCGTACTCGCCGCTCTTCGCGGTGAGGATCAGCACCGGCACCGGGTTCTCGGCCTGCCGCAGGGCCCGGCAGACCCGGTAGCCGTTCAGCCCGGGGAGCATCAGGTCGAGCACCACGGCCGCGTACGGCACCGCCGTCGCCTGCGCCAGGCCGCTCACGCCGTCGCCGGCCACGTCCACGGCGTAGCCGTCGGCACGCAGGCCGTCGGCGAGCGACTCCGCCAGCCGCGCCTCGTCCTCGACCAGTAGGAGTCGCATGCGGCCAGCCTAGACAAGGGCCCGGCGGGGCGGGGCGGGGCTGAAAGGATCTTCAGCTTCGTTCAGAAGTCCCTCAGCGCGGTCTTCCTACGGTCGCGCCCATGCTGTTCCGACGGTGGTTCCAAGTCCTGCTCCCGGTGGCCCTGTTCGGCGCGTACGGGACGGTGGCGGTGGTGCGCCAGCAGCGGATGGAGACCTCCGGGTTCGATCTGGGCATCTTCGAGCAGGGCGTGCGCGGCTACGCCGGGCTCGGCGCGCCGGTCGCCACCCTCAAGGGCACCGGGCTGAACCTGCTCGGCGACTACTTCAGCCCGGTGCTCGCCGTCCTCGCGCCGCTCTACCGGCTGTTCCCGGACGCCCGGACGCTGCTGCTCGCCCAGGCGGCGCTGCTGGCGCTGTCCGCGCTGCCGGTGGCCCGGCTGGCCGTGGACCGGCTCGGCCCGGTGCGCGGGGCGGCTGTCGGCTGCGGGTACGGGCTCTCCTGGGGGCTGTGGTCGGCGGTGGGGTTCGACTTCCACGAGGTGGCGTTCGCCGTCCCGCTGACCGCCTTCGCGGTCGAGGCGCTGGCCCGCGGGCGGTGGCGCGCCGCGGTGGGGTGGGCGCTGCCGCTGCTGCTGGTCAAGGAGGACCAGGGCCTGGTGGTGGCGGCGGTCGGCGTCTACGTGTTCGCCCGCGGTCGGCGGCGGCTGGGCGCGGCGACCGTCCTCGCGGCGGTGGGCGCGACCGTGCTGGCGGTGGGCGTGGTCATCCCCGCGTACAACCCGGGCGGCCTGTACACCTATGCGGCGGGCGGGAGTTGGCGGGGCGGCAATCCGCTGGTCCAGCTGCTGCTGCCGGTCGGGAAGTGGCGGACGGTGCTGGTGCTGCTGCTGCCGACCGGGTTCCTGGCGCTGCGCTCGCCGCTGGTCCTGCTCGCCGTGCCCCCGCTGGCGGCCCGCTTCTGGTCGGACAATCCGGCCTACTGGGGCACCGGCCAGCACTACAACGCCGTCCTGATGCCGGTCCTGTTCCTGGCGCTGGCCGACGGGCTGGGCCGACTGCTGCGCCCGGAGCGCCGGTTGACGGCCCGTCCGCTGCCGGGGCGGGCGGCCGCGCTGCTGCCGGGACGGGCGGCCGCGCTGGTGCCGGTGCTGGTGCCGGTGGTGGCGGTGCTGCTGTTTCCGGCCACCCTGGTCGGCTCCGCTCCCCCGCGACTGGCGGACGCCCGGGCCGTGCTGGCCACCGTCCCGGACGGCGCCCGGGTCGCCGCCGCGAACCGGCTGGCGCCCCAGCTGACCGGGCGCTGCACCGTCTCGCTCTTCCCCTACCTCACCCGCCCCGGCCGGGACGCGCCGTGGGGCCGCCCGACCGCGGAGTGGGTGGCCGTGCTGGACCGGCCGGGCGACTTCCCGCTCCCCGAGGCCGAGATGCTCCGGGCCCGCGCCGAACTGCCGGGCGCGGGCTACCGCGAGGTGGCCGCCGGGGGCGGGGTCACGGTGTACCGGTGGTCGTCCGACTGACCCGGGTCCGACGGGTCGAGGGGCAGCCGGACGACCAGTTCCGCGCCCGCGCCCGCGGACGGCTCGACCGCCTCGGCCGAGCCGCCCAGGCCCTCGACGATGCCCCGGACCAGCGACAGCCCCAGGCCCGCGCCGCCGTCCGTCCTGGACCTGGCCTCGTCCAGCCGGACGAACCGCTCGAAGACCCGCTCCCGGTCGGCGGCCGGGATGCCGGGCCCGTCGTCGGCGACCGTCAGCTCCGCCCGGCCGTCGACCGTGCGGAGCGACACGGTGATCGCGTCGGCGGCGTGCCGGACGGCGTTGTCCAGCAGGTTGCCGACCACCCGGCCGAGCAGCGGCTCGGTGCCGGGGACGGTGGCGGGTTCGAGCGGGCCGGTCCGGATCCGCCGCTCGCCGCCGAAGGCCCGTTCGGCGAGCTGCTCCTCGACCAGGTCGTGCCACTCGACGGTGGCCGGCCCGGCGGGCTGCTCCTCGCTGCGGTGGAGCAGCAGCAGGTCCTCGGTGAGCCGGTGCAGCCGGGTGGTGTCGGTGTGGGCGCGCTCCGCGACCGCCCGCCAGTCGGCCCGGTCGGGGTGGGCCAGCGCCACTTCCAGGGTGCTGAGCAGCACCGCGACCGGGGTGCGCAGTTCGTGGGCGGCGTCGGCGACCAGGCGGCGCTGCTCGTCCAGCGCGTGCTCCAGCCGGTCCAGGGTGAGGTTGGTGGTCACCGCCAGCGCGGCGATCTCGTCCCGGGCCGCCGGTACCGGCACCCGCTGGTGGAAGGCGCCCGCCCCGATCCGGGCCATCCGGCCGCGGATCGCCTCCACCGGCCGCAGCGCCAGCCCGGTGACCGCCCAGGCCACCAGCGCCACGAACAGCGACCCGCCCGGCACCACGTACCAGCCCAGGATGTGGCGGACCCTGGCCCGGGCGGCCTTCGCCTCGATCGGGTTGACCATGACGTAGGTGGTGACCCACTGGCTGGTCAGGTCGGTCCGGCCGGTGAGCGCGTTCAGGTCCTGGCCGCTGTTCGGCTCGGTGCGGCGCAGGAAGGTGACGGTGCGGTCGGTGGGGTTGGGGCCGACAGGCGTGCTGATGTTGTAGCCGACGCCGTCGGGCAGGTGGATCCGCACCAGGTCGGCGTAGCCGTACTCGCGGGTGGTCAGCGGCGGGAGGTACTTGAACTTCCCCGGGTCGATCCGGTCGTGGACGGCCCAGCTGCCGTCCTCCAGCACGAGGGCGTACGCCGATGCTGGTACCCGCCCTCGGTCAGTCGGCCGAGCCAGTCGTTCCAGGGCGGGGCGCCGGGGTGCTGCGGTTCGGCGGGGCGGTCCTCCCGGGGCCTGATCGCATCGTCCAGCAGGGTGGCCTCGCGCAACGCCTTCGCCTCCGCGTTCGGCATCCACTGCTGGTAGGCCGCGTCGCCGGCCCAGACGGTGGCCAGCGACAGGGCGAGCACCGACGCCGCCGCCGCACCGAGCGCGGCCCGCACCCGCACCGACATCCTCCCCCGCAAGCGCATCGCGTCAGGATAGGCGACCGTCCGGCGGCGGTCAGCCGTGGGCCGCGGCCTGCAGGAAGGGCAGGAAGGCGGTGACGGCCGGGGCCGGGTGGTGGCCGCGGCGGGTGGCGGCGTGGACGTGGCGGACGGGGGTGTCGTCCGGGTGCAGCGGGACGAAGGCGAGGTCGGGGCGGCCCGCGCGGGCGGCCAGGGCGGGGATCAGCGTGATGCCCAGTCCGGCGGCGGCCAGGCCGAGTTTGGCCGTCCAGCCGGCCACCTCGTAGGCGATCCGGGGCTGGAAGCCGCTGCGGACGCAGGCCGCCAGCAGGGTGGCCTCGGGGCGGCGGCTGGCGGCGATCCAGGGTTCGTCGGCGAGTTCGGCCAGCCGCAGGCGGCGGCGCCGGGCCAGCCGGTGGGTGCGCGGGAGGGCCACCAGCACCGGGTCGTCGGCCAGCCGGTGCAGGTCGAACCGCTCGGTGTCGTACCGGTGTTCGGGGTACGCGGTGACCACGGCGAGGTCGATCGAGCCGTCCGCGAGCAGGTCGAGCAGGTCGCCGGAGAGCCCCTCGGTGAGGGTCGGGGCGACCGCCGGGTGGGCGGCCCGGAAGGCGGCCAGCGCGGCCGGGACGAGGGCGGCGTTGGCGCTGTCGAAGGCGCCCAGCCGGAGCCGGCCGGCGGTGAGGCCGGTGAGCGCGGCGAGGTCGCGGCGGGTGCCGTCGAGCCGGTCCAGCAGGGCTTCGGCGTGCGGCAGCAGCGTCCGCCCGTACTCGGTGAGCCGGACGCCGCGGGGCAGCCGGTCGAACAGCACCACGCCCAACTCGCCCTCCAGGGTGGCGATCTGGCGCGACACCGCGGACTGCGTCCAGCCCAGCTGCTCGCCCGCGGCGGTGAACGAGCCGAGCCGGGCGGCGGTGCCGAAGACTTCCAGCCAAGCCATGTCCATCCCGCATGGCTACCATGCCGGACATTCGTTTGTCGCCTCCCGGTGCCGCACCTAGCGTGGTCGGCATGGAGATCACGGAGCGGGTGGCAGTGCTGGGGCTGGGCCGGATGGGGCTGCCGCTGGCCCGCCGACTGGACGGCGCGACAAGGGAGTTGGTGGTCTGGAACCGGACCCCGGGCCGGGCGGAGGGCCTCACCCCGGCGGCCTCCCCCGAGGAGGCGGTACGCGGCGCGGGCGTGGTGGTGACGATGCTCGCCGACCCGGCGGCGGTCGCCGCGGTCGCGGACCGGTTCCGCCCCGCGCTGGCCCCCGGCACGCTGTGGATCGACATGTCCTCGATCGGCCCGGCCGCCGTCGCCGAGCAGCGCGGACGGCTCCCGGACGACGTCGACCTGGTGGACGCCCCGGTGCTCGGCAGCGTCGACGCGGCGGCGGTCGGCTCGCTGGTCGTCTACGCGGGCGGCGAGGACCCCGCGCTGGACCGGGCGCAGCCCCTGCTGGAGCGCTTCGGCCGGGTGGTCCGCTGCGGCGGCCCCGGCGCGGGCGCGGCCCTCAAGCTCGTCGTGATGGGCGCCGTCGTCAGCTCCGTGACCGTGGTCGGCGAGGCCCTGGCCGTCGCCGAACGCCTCGGCGTCCCCGCCGCGCAGGCCCGCCGCGCGCTGGCCGCGGGCCCGCTGGCGGGTGTGATGGCCCGGGTCGACAGCACCGACGCGGACTTCCCGATCCGCCTCGCCGCGAAGGACCTCGCCCTCGCCGGGGGCGGCCCCGTCTTCGCCGCCGCCCTCGCCGCCCTGCTCGCCGACCCGGCCCGCGCCGAACTCGACCTCGCGGCGGCGGCGGGATGAGTCGGACGAAGGGGGACGAACCGAGGGACTGGGGGCCGGCGGCGCACGTCCTCGCGCATCAATTCTCCCACGCCGCAAGGGCATTGGGCGAGCCGAAAACTCGCGGCTAGGCTCGCCCGGCACCGACCGTCCTTCCGAGGGGGAACCTGCCGATGACCACGCCCGCCACCAGGCCGCCGCTGCCGTTCGACTTCATGCGGCCCGTCCCGTCCTTCACGCTGCTCAGCGCCGACGTCGCCGACGGCGGCCGGCTCGGTCCGGAGCAGGCGTACGGGGGCGGGAACCGTTCGCCGCAGCTCAGCTGGTCCGGCTTCCCGCCGGAGACGAAGAGCTTCGCGGTGACCTGCTTCGACCCGGACGCGCCGACCGGCTGCGGCTGGTGGCACTGGCAGCTGACCGACCTCCCGGCCGGCACCACCGAGCTGCCCGCCGGGGCGGGCGGCGGCGACTTCCCCGGCCTGCCCGCCGGAGCCGTGCACGGCCGCAACGACTACGGCAGCAACGACTTCGGCGGCGCCGCCCCGCCGCCCGGCCACGGCCCGCACCGCTACGTGTTCGCCGTGCATGCCCTGCCGGTGGAGTCCCTCGGGCTGGCCGCGGACACCCCGGCGGCCGTGGTCAGCGGCACCCTCGGCTTCCTGGCCCTGGCCCGGGCCGTCCTGGTCGCCGAGTACGAGGCCCCGGCCGACCAGGACTGACCTCCCGCCGGGCGGTGGTCAGGGGGTGACCACCGGGAAGGACGGATCGGGTTCGTCCAGGGCGGCGAACAGCCGGTCCAGCACGGTGGCGTCGCCGTCCAGGTCGAGGTCGTCGGCGCCCTTCCCGGCCAGCAGGGCGAACAGCTGCGGCTTGGTGAGGGTGACGGTGAGGTCGGCCGGGCCGCCGTCGCCGGCGGCCTCGTGGTGCACCAGGACGCCGTTGTGCAGGGTGACCCGGTGGACGGTGCCGAGGTCGGTGAACTTCCAGACGGTGCTGAGCCGTTCGTCCCAGGCCCGGGGCCCGTTGACCCGGATCGCCAGCGAGTCGAAGACCTGGTCGACGGAGAGCGCCCCGGCCATGCTGCCGGCCGAGATCGGGGTGGGCCGGACGCCGTGCCGCAGCTCGTGGGCGCCGACCAGGTAGCAGTTGCGCCAGGTGGCGTTCTCGGCGCCGTAGCCGAGCCGCTCGAAGACCTCCGCCAGCTGCTCCTTGGCGTCGGCGCGGTCGGGGGCGGCGAAGACCGCGTGCTTGAGCAGCTGGGCGGCGAACCGCAGGTCGTCCGCGTCGGCGTACTCGCGGGCCTTGGCCAGGGTGGCGTCCAGGCCGCCGAGGCAGTCGACGTAGCGGGTGGCGGTCGCGGTCGGCGGGTGCTCCCAGAGCGAGGCGGGGTGGCCGTCGTACCAGCCCATGTAGCGCTGGTAGACGGCCTTCACGTTGTGGCTGACCGAGCCGTAGTAGCCGCGGGCGTGCCAGGCGGCGGCCAGCGCGGGCGGGAGTTCGAGCTGTTCGGCGATCTCCGGGCCGGTCAGGCCCTGGTTGAGCAGGCGCAGGGTCTGGTCGTGCAGGTAGCCGTACAGGTCGCGCTGCTCGGACAGGAAGCGGGTGAGCCGCTCGGTGCCCCAGGTCGGCCAGTGGTGCGAGGCGAGGACCACGTCGGAGTCGGCGGCGAACAGCTCGATCGCCTCGGTGAGGTAGTGCGACCAGATCCGGGCGTCCCGGACGACCGCGCCGCGCAGGGTCAGGATGTTGTGCAGGTTGTGGGTGGCGTTCTCGGCCATGCACAGGGCGCGGCGCTCGGGCAGGTGGAAGTTGAGCTCGGACGGCGCCTCGGTGCCGGGCGTCAGCTGGAACCGGAACAGCACGCCGTCGAGGCGCTCCTCCTGGCCGGTGCGGGTGACCTCCAGGGTCGCCGGGATCAGCGCGGCGGTGCCCTCCGAGGCGGCGAAGCCCAGGCCCATGCCGACCTTGCCGGTCGGCCCGGCGGGCAGCGCCATGCCCGAGTAGTAGCCGCCGCGCCGGAGCATCGCGGTGCCCGCGTAGACGTTCTCGGCGACCGAGTGCTCCATGAACCCGGCCGGGGCGACGATCGGGACGTCCGCGTCCGGCCCGACCACGCCGAACACGCCGCCGAAGTGGTCGATGTGCGAGTGGGTGAACAGGACGGCGGTGACCGGGCGTTCGCCGCGGTGCGCCCGGTACAGCGCCAGGCCGGCCGCCGCGGTCTCGGCGGACACCAGCGGGTCGACCACCACCACGCCGCGCTCGCCCTCGATCAGCGTCATGTTCGACAGGTCGAAGCCGCGGATCTGGTAGACGCCCTCGGTGACTTCGAACAGCCCGGCGCGGGCGGTCAGTTGGGACTGCCGCCAGAGGCTGGGGTGGACGGTGTCGGGGCGCTCCCCGGCCAGGAAGTCGGTGGCCCGGAAGTCCCAGGCCGTCCGGCCGTCCGGGCCCGCGACGGTGTCGGTGGCGGGGCCGGCGACCAGGCCGCGGTCGGCGTCCTCGAAGTCGGTGCGGTCGGAGTAGTCCAGCTGGTCGTGGTGGGTCACCTCGGCGCCTCCCGGTTCGCGGGGCCGCACCGCGCCGCTCGCGGGCAGACCCCGCTCCCACCCTCCGCCGCCGCGCCCCGCCCCGCCCCGGGCTGCTGCGCCGAACCGGTGAGCGGGGACCGCCCGGACACCGGTGCCGCGGACGCCCCGGACGCCGCGGACGCCGCGGACGCCGCCGGCTCAGGGCTCAGGGCTCAGGGCTCGGGGCTCAGGCGTCGAAGTCGTACTCGAGGATGTACGAGGCCGAGTCGAGGACCATCTCGTTGACCTCCACCGCCTGCCCGTCCTCGGCGAACGCCACCCGGTGGACCAGGAAGACCGGGGTGCCGGGGGCCAGCGCCAGCCGCTCCGCCTCGTCCCCGGCGGGCATCCGGGAGCGGATCTGCTCCTGGAAGTGCACCGGCTTGTGGCCCAGTTCGGCGAGCCGGGCGTAGGTGCCGCCGGGGCCGGTGTCCGGGTCGGTGATCCGGCTGCCCGCGACCAGCACGGCGGGCAGGTAGGAGTCGGAGATCAGCACCGGCTTGCCGTCCAGCACGAAGCGGCGGCTGCGCACGCAGGCCGGCTCGCCGCCCTTGAGGCCCAGCACGGCGGCGATCTGCTCGGGCGCCTCCCGCTCGGTGACGCTCAGCTGGTCCACCGTCAGCTCGCGGGACGCTATGTCGGCCGACCAGACCGAGGCGCCGCCGCCCCAGGTGCGGCCGGACAGCCGCTGGATGCCGCGCCGCCTTATCGGCCGGAACTCCCGCACGAACACGCCGACGCCGCGGCGGGCCTCCGCTATCCCCTCGCCCTGGAGCACGCCGAGCGCCTGCCGGGCCGTCATCCTGGCCACGCCGTACGTCGCCATCAGGTCGTTCTCGCCGGGGAGCCGGTCGCCGGGGCGGTAGCGGCCGGCGTCGATCTCGCGCTTGAGGTCGTCGGCGATCCGCTGGTACTTGGGCTGCGTGACGCGTGGGTGACTGGTCATGGCGGCGGACTTCCTTCCCCTCTTCTCTAGACATCCTACGCAGGGGCGGTCCCTGACGCATTGACATCTCTAGAGATTTCAGCTTGTCTAGAGATGTTGGGATCTGACATACCCTCATATCGGCTGCCGAGTCTCCGCCCATCGGGCGAAACCGCGTGAGGAGCCCGCCATGTCCGTCCACCGTCGATGGTTCTCACTGCCCCGCGAGCCCGCCACCGTCGCCGCCGGACGCCGCCGGGTCCGCGACCTCCTCACCGCCTGGAACACCCCGCTCGACGAGGACACCCGCTTCACCCTCGACCTCGTCACCTCCGAACTCCTCGGCAACGCCGTCCGCCACGCCACCGGGGACGCCGTCACCGTCGGCGTGCACGCCGACCCGCTGCACCACCGCGCCGTCATCGAGGTCTACGACTCCTCCCCCGCCGTCCCCGTCCCCGGCACCCCGGACGGCGACGCGGAGTCCGGCCGCGGCCTGCTGCTGATCGCCGAACTCGCCCTCGCCCACGGCGTGGTGCGCAAGGGCGGCGGCAAGTGGGTCTGGGCCGAGATCGCCCTCCCGGGCGCGGCCGCCCGCAGCACCGGCGACACCGCCGGCGGCGCCCCGCAGCAGGCCCCGCCCGGCAAGGTCGCGCCCTGGGCGATGACCTGCCCGTGAGGACGGCCCGCCGGTGGAGGGGTGTCAGGCCGTCAGCGCGCGGTGCAGCTCCGCCGTCCCGCGGCCCAGCGACCGCGCGGCCAGCCAGGCCGCCGCGCCCGCGCCGTTCCCGGCGGTGCGCAGCGGGGCGTCCGGCCAGCGGGCGGCGAGCCCGGTGCGGAGGCGGGCGGCGAGCGGGGTGCCGGCGGTGAGCAGGCCGCCGGCCAGCACCACCGGGAGGGCGGAGCCGGGCGGGCGGAGCAGGGCGAGGGTGTCGAGCAGGTGGTCGGCGGCCCGGTCGACCAGGGCGAGCGCCGCCGGATCGCCGGCCCCGGCCCGGTCGAGGACGACCGGGGCGAGCCGGGCCAGCCGGGTCGGGGCCTGGGCGTGGACGGCGGCGATCAGCGCCGAACGCGGGTCGTCGCCCGGGCCGTCCGGGCCGGTCAGCTCCGCGGTGACCGCCAGGTCCAGGCCGGTGGGCGGCTCGTCCCGGTCGATGGTGGCGAGGGCCCCGGCGACGGCCTCCCGGCCGAGCCAGACGCCCGAGCCGCGGTCGCCCAGCAGCCAGCCGTGCCCGTCGGCGGTGCGGTGCACCCGGTGGTCGCGGACCTCGGCGGCCATCCCGCCCGTCCCGCTGAGCACCACGTGCCCGCCCGGCGCGGCGGTGCCCGCGGCGTGCGCCAGCAGGACGTCGCTCACCAGCACCGGGTGCGCGCCCAGCCCGAGGCCGTCCCAGAGCGGCCCGAACTCCGGCCGCGCGACCAGCCCGCCCGCGAGTCCCAGCACCCCGGCCGCCACCCGCGCCGGGTCCAGCCCGGCCAGCGCGGCCCGCACGGCGTCCCCGATCTCCCTGGCCGCGGCCGCCGCCCCGTGCGCGACGGGATTGCCCCCGTCCCCGCGCGCCCGCCCGACCACCCGCCCGTCCAACTCGGCGACCAGCACCCGCGTACTGGTCCCCCCGACGTCCAACCCCAGCACCAACCGCCCACCGGCCACCGCGCACCTCCGGCCCCATGCTCCCACCCGCGAAGGGACCCGTCAGGGGCCCGGGGAACGGCGGGGCCGTGGCTGCGAGAGGTTCACTGCCGTTGCGCGCATCGGCTTCGGGTTCTGTTGAAGACACGCAGCAGCACGGACCTTCGATGGGCTCCGGCCACCAGCAGCATCGACCCGCCGTTCCCCGGGCCCCTACGGGGCCTCGCAGCGACTGGGCCCGGAGCGAGGGGCAGGAGCGGGTGCTGGGGGTGGTGATCCGGCGCGAGGGGTTCGACGCCGCGCTGGAGGCGGCGGTGCTGAGCTCGTACGAGCGGGGGGTGCACGCCTCGAAGGCCGCGTGGCAGCGGGAGTTGCGGCGCAGCGAGGCCCGGGTGCAGTGGGATCCGGAGCGGGACCTGGACCTGCGGCCGCTGGGGCACCGTTCGCTGCAGCTGGGGCTGGGCGGCACGCTGGTGGAGCGCTACGCCGGGGAGTGGCTGGTGCGGATCGAGGACCTGACGCCGCTGGCCCGCGCGCTGCACGCGACGCGGGACCCGGCGCTGCTGCCGCCGGAGCGGCCGTACCCGATGCCTCCGGGTGCGGCCGCCCGGCTGGGGGCGTCCTGACGGGGCGTCAGCCGTGCAGGTAGACGATGCCGAGCTTGGTGAGCTGCCAGTGCTGGGCGGCGGAGCCGTTGTCGGCGGCGAGCTGGACCAGGCGGTTGCCCTGGGCGTCGGTCTGGGTGGTGGCGGTGGCGAGCTTGGTCGGGTCCTGGGAGTCGGCGAGCTTGTAGGTGCCGTCGCCGACGGGCTGCAGCAGCCAGTGCTGGTTGCCGCCGCCGGTGCAGCGCCACTGCTGGATCTTGGTGCCGGGGGCGGTGGCGGCGCCGGCCGCGTCGAGGCACATGTCGCGGTTGCCGCTGAAGTCGAGCTCGTAGGAGCCGCCGGCCTTGACCTCGAAGACGAAGGACTGGTTCAGCCCGCCGGTGGGCGCGTAGGTGATGGCGGTGCGGCCGTTGGTGGAGTCGCCGTAGCTGCCGCCGCCGGCCAGGTCGAGGACCTTGCCGTCGGACTGGTTGGCGAGCTGGTACCAGGCGCCGTCCTCGGGGGCGTCGGGGAACGGCTTGCCGGGGGTGAGCGGGGTGATCGAGGTGCCGTCCTGCTGGTTGAGCGAGCAGAACGCCTGGCCGAGCGCGGCCTGCTGGTAGAACTGCCGCAGGCAGGCGGCCTCGGCGGCGTACCCGGCGACCCGCAGGTGGTACGACTGGCGGACGTTGTTCATGCACAGGCCCGGGATGGAGATCGGGCTGTCGCAGCCGTTGCGGGTCTTCTCGGAGAGGTCGATCACGTCGCCGTTGGTGTACTCGTACGGCGAGCTGGTCCACTCGGCGCAGACCTCGTGGCCGAAGGCGACCCGGCGCTGGTCGAGGTAGCGGACGCCGGGGACGCCGGAGGCGGCTTCGCGCAGGGCGTCGCTGAGGGTGGGGACGACCCAGTTGTGGCCCCAGGCGAGGTCCTCGGGGAAGGCGGGGCAGCCGTCGGCGACCTTGCCGGCGTAGTCGTTGCGCCGGATGTCGGGGGTGATCGGGTTGAAGTACGACTGGTAGACCAGCTGGTAGGAGTCGTCCGAGTAGCCGGCCTTCCGCATGGTGTTGCGGATGTTGGTGAGCGCGGCGGTCACCTTGGGCTTGACCCCGGCGGCCCGGCGGGTGATCTCGGCGCTGCCGATGGTGTCCCGGCAGCCCTGGGACTGCGGGATCGGGAAGTACTGGGCGAGGCAGGACATCATGATGCCGGCGAACTCGAAGTCGTCGTTCGCGCCGATCGTGACGACCACCATCTTGACGTCGTACTTGCCCGCGGTGGCGGCGAGTTGGACGTCCTGCTTGGGTTCGCCGAAGTCGCCGCTGCCGGGGCCGGTGATCTTCGCCAGTTCGGGGTCGCTGACCAGGTCGCCGGTCTGGGCGCCGGAGCAGGCCAGGTCGATCGGGGTGACGCCGGGCAGCTGGGTCACGAAGATCTCGGACTTGGTGGAGCGGTGGCAGTAGTTGGTGGGGGTGTCGGTGCCGGGGACGTAGTCGTCGTTGGTGTCGGTGCCGGCGCCTTCGCCGGATATCGCGCTGTCGCCGAGCGCGACGATCGCGGCGGGCTTGCCCGGGCTGCCGGAGGCGGCGTGGGCGTCGGCCGCACCGAGGCCGGTGCCGAGGCCGAGGGCGGCGAGCAGGGCGGCGGTGGCGAGCAGCGCGGGCGGGCGGCGGCGGGCCGCCCGGCCGAGGAGTGACCTGGACACTCATGACTCCTTGCGAGGGTGGGGGATCGCCCGGCGGCTGCCGGGCGGCGCGGAGCACGGGTGCCGGGCCCGGGGCCCGGCGAACATGAGGCAGGCTCACATGCTAGGTACTGACAGGTAACACAACAAGACTCGCGGCAGCATGACGGTCCGTCAGCGCCCCGGCCCGAAAGAACGGAGCCCCGGCCGGGAAAAGCGGAACCGCGGCCCGGGAAAACGGACGAGCCGCCGCCCGCACCCCGCCAGGAGGGTGCGGACGACGGCTCGGCCGACTGGTGGCCGTGCGTCAGCCGACGTTGGCGCAGGAGTTGCCGAACGCCGGGTTCAGGGCGCCGATCACGTCGATCGAGTTGCCGCACAGGTTGACCGGGATGTGCACCGGAACCTGGATCTCGTTGCCGGAGGCGACACCGGGGGAACCGGCGGCGACACCCTCGGCGCCGCTGCTCGCCATGGCGGAGCCCGCACCGGCGGCGACGATGCCCACGACAGCGGCGCCGACGGCGGCGGCCTTCTTGATGCTCATTGAGTCTCCTCGATAAATCAGATCTTCCAATTGCCGCGCCGGGGGCTGCCGGAAGGAAGCACACGGGACGTGCACCAGGCCAACGAAACCGCTCCGGCACAGTTGCGGACGCCCCCGAACAATCACCCACTCGGCCTAATCCGCGCATTCGGGTGACGCCCGGGGGCGTTCGCGGAATCCGCCCGTTTCCCCGGCCGCATCGGCTCGTTCTTCCTCACGAACACCGCTCCACAGGCAGCCCCCGGGCCGCCCTGGACGCGCCGCCAAGCGACCGCCCCCAGCCGTGAGTGGGCAGCCGCCGGCGCACCCCGACGCGGCACGCGTCGCCCGAGCCAAGGGCGACACGAGGCAGTTGGGCCGCGTGAGTGACATTCACGGCGCATCCGGAAAACCGCGGGCGATGATGCGATCGCCCGGCACCCGACCATCCATCAGTCGGGCAGAACGTGAGGAAGAGAGCTATGCGCAACTTCAAGAAGGCCGCGGTCCTGTCCGTCGCCGCCGCCGGTCTGGTCCTCGGCTCGGCCGGCCTGGCCAACGCCTCCTCCGGCGCCGAGGGCGTCGCCGCCGGCTCCCCCGGCGTGCTCTCCGGCAACCTGGTCCAGGTCCCGGTGCACGTCCCGGTCAACGTCTGCGGCAACACCGTCAACGTGATCGGCCTGCTGAACCCGGCGTTCGGCAACTCCTGCGCCAACGTCGGCTGAACTGCCTGACGCAGCGCCCGCGCCGCACCGCACCCCCGGGTGCGGTGCGGCGCACCAACTCCCTGTGTGATCTAGGAGATCAACCCCCATGCAGAACGTGAAGAAGGCCGCCGTCCTGTCGGCCGCCGCGGCCGGCCTGGTCCTCGGCTCGGCCGGTCTGGCCAACGCCTCCGCCGGCGCCGAGGGCGTCGCCGCCAACTCCCCCGGCGTGCTCTCGGGCAACGCGGTGCAGGTCCCGGTGCACGTCCCGGTGAACGTCTGCGGCAACTCGATCAACGTCATCGGCCTGCTGAACCCGGCGTTCGGCAACTCCTGCGCCAACGTGGACGTGCCGGCCGAGCACCACGAGCACCACGAGCCGCCGGTCGGCGACGACTGCTGAACGGCCCCGGCTGATCGGTAACCCCGTGCAGACTGCCCCTCGGCCCCGCGGCCGGGGGGCCGCGCGCGTTCCCCCTGGAGCACCGCTCCACTCACCCCGAAGGATTGGCCGATGACCCGGAAGACCACCGGCGCCGTGGCCGCGCTCGGCGCCGCCGTGCTGCTCGGCGGCGTCACCGCCCAGGCCGCGCACGCCGAGACCGAGACGCTCGGCGGGCTGCCCGTGCCCACCACTCACCTGCAGAACACCGACCCCCAGCAGGCCGTCGGCAGCACCACCGGCGCGCTCGGCTACGCCGTCGCCCCGGTGAAGGACCTGCGGCTCGACCCGTGGGCCGGCTCCGGTGCGGACGTGCTGAACAACGGCGTCGCGGTCGTCCCCGACAACGGCGTCGCCCCGGTCGGCACCGCCCCGCTCACCGCGCCGCTGTCCGGCGGCGGCGGCGCGAAGGACCTCCCGCTGGCCGGCCCGCTGCTCGGCGTGCTGCCGGGCTGAGCGCGGACGCGGAGCGGCCCGGGCTCCCCCCGCGAGGGGCCCGGGCCGCTCCGCCGTGTCCGACCGGCCGTCAGAACTGCGTCCGGTCCAGCCCGCTGGCGAGGATGCCCACCGGGTCGGCCTGGTTCATCATCTCGCCGGTGGTGGCGGTGGTGGTGGCGGCCAGGTTCCGCACCGAGTCGGTGACCGAGATCCGGTCCTGCTGGCCGCCGAGCGAGGCGCTCGCGCCCGGGACGGCCTGCACCGGCGCGGTCACCAGGTGCGGGTCGACCTTGTCCAGGGTCAGTGCGGCGTCGGTGAGTTGGCCGCCCTGCCCCTCCACGAAGGAGACCGGCTGGCCCAGGCCGACCGCCGGGCCGCCCAGGTTGAGCGGGGCGGCCGGGGCGTCCAGGCCGAGGGTGCCGAGCTCGGCGCCGCGGTCGACCTCGGGCAGCGGGAGCACCGCGCCCAGCGAGGGGCCGGCCTTGCCGCCGTTGAGCGCGGGCAGCACGTGGTCCGGGATCGGCCGGGTCGGGCTCTGGTCGGTCCCGGTGGGCGGCATCAGCGGCGAGGTCGGGATCCCGCCGTGCACCTCGCCGCCGTCCGGCAGCAGCGGCAGCGGGGCGGTGGCCGCGCTGAGCGGGATGCTGAACGGCACCTCCTGGGTGGCCAGGCCGTTCTCGATCGCGGCCACCTCGGCCGGGGTCTTCGGAGCGGCCTGGGCCGCGCCCTGCGCCGCCACCACGCCGGCGCCGACCGCCAGCAGCAGGGCGCCGGTCGCCCGCTTGGAGAGCTTCATGCTGTTCGCCGTTCGTTCGGGGAGTTCGGGAAATGGGTTCGAGTGCCTGGTGGGCACCCTGGCGAACGAGTCAGCTCCCTCGCGGATAGCGGGAGTTAACCGGAACGGCTGAATAATCCGATCTCCGCACCGACGAAAATCCGACCGGCGCGCGGGTAAACCGGTGACCGATGACGAATTTCCTCCGGACCCCGTAACTTTCCGTGCCGCCATTCTTTGATCCCGACGACGACGGGGCAGCACCCCTCGAACAGCATTTCAGAGAGGCATCTCCACCATGCTCAAGAAGACTTTCGCTACCGTCGGCCTGGCCGCCGCCGCGCTCGCCGCGGTGTCCACCCCCGCCGTCGCCATCGGCAACGCGGACGGTTCGGCCGGCTCGATCCAGGGCAACGGCGGCACCAACGCCACCGGCACCTGGGGCAACAACAGCCCGAACTTCCACTTCGCCGACAACCCGAACATCTGCCTCCCGGAGATCCACAACATCGGCGTCGGCGTGCTCGGCGTGGCTGTCCCGGTCGAGGTGGACGCGCTCAACAACCAGCCCAAGCAGACCTGCGTGGTCGGCCAGGGCACCCTCGGCAGCGGTGACGGCGGCGTCTCCCACCTGGTCGGCTGACCCACCGCCACTGCCCCCGGCGCGGAGCCCCACGCTCCGCGCGGCACGACCCGCCCGGTCCGCTCCCCCGGCCCGGCGGTCAGGACCGGGCGCGAGCCACGCGTCGGTCCGCTGCTCCACTCCATCAGATCCGAAAAGGAAAACCCAATGATCAAGAAGGCTCTCGCCGCCGCCGGCATCGCCGCCGCCGGTCTCGCCTCGATCGCCTCCCCGGCGATGGCCATCGGCGACGCGGACGGCGCCGCCACCTCGGTTCAGGGCAACGGCGGCACCAACGCCACCGGCACCTCGGGCAACCACAGCCCGAACTTCCACACCCTGGACAACCCGAACCTCTGCCTCCCCGAGGTCCACAACATCGCCGTCGCCGTCATCGGTGTCGCGGTGCCGGTCGAGGCCGGTGTCCTCAACAACCAGCCGTCGCAGACCTGCGTCGTCGGCCAGAACACCGTGGGCAGCGGCGACGGTGGCGTCAGCCACCTGATCGGCTGACCTTCCGGTCGCAACCGACCGCCGGGTCCGGGGGAGCGATCCCGCGGGCCCGGCGGTTCCATGTCTCCGGCCGCTCCCGGAAACCCGTTCGTCTGCGGCGCGATCGGGTGATCGGAGCACCGGTGGGCGCGTGCAGCGCCGATCCAGCCGCACCGCTGTGTTCCCGTAGAACCACCCTGACGCAGAGAGGAACCCCCATGAAGAGCAAGCTGGGCAAGGTCGTCGTCACCTCCGTCGCCGCCCTCGCACTGGCCGGCATCGCCGCCCCCGCCTATGCGCACGTCGCCGTCGGCGGCGGCCAGGAGGGTGTCGCCACCGCCGACGAGCCCTTCGTCGCCGGCCACTGGGCGGGCTTCGCCGAGACCTCCCACATCTTCACCGCGGGCGGCGGCTACGGCTGGGCCACCGACACCGCCGTCGGCGGCGGCGAGGGCGGCATCGTCGACATCGGCTGACCCGACGTCAACCACCCGGGGCGCGACGGCCGTTCACGGCCGCCGCGCCCTTCGCCGTGCCCGCGCCGATTTTCCGTTATGCCAATTGACACCAGGGAAAAGCCGACCTACCGTCGACGCCCGTGGAGGAGAAACGCGGCCGCGGCAGGCCCAGGAAGGACCCGGAGAAGCTGGCCCGCTGGGTGCCGCCGGAGGGCTGGTCCCGGCTGGTGGCCTGGGTGTCGCCGGAGGAGAAGAAGGCGCTGAAGCGGGTCGCCGTGGAGGCGGAGGTGTCGGTCGCGGACCTGGTCCGCGCGCTGGCCGCCGGCCTGGCCGCGGGGACGGTCACGCCCGAGGAGCTCGTCGGTCAGGTACGGAGGGGGATGGCGACCATGGAGAAGATCCCGACGCTGTTCGAGCGGGACGCCGGTTTCCGGGTGGTGGACCGCCCGCGCGCCGAGTGCGCCTGGGTGTTCGCCGGGGAGGGCACGGCGACCGAGAAGCTGGACGGCACGAACGTCCGACTGACCGTCCGCTCGGGGCAGTTGGTGCGGGTGGAGAAGCGCCGCAACCCGAGCGCCGCGCAGAAGAAGCTGGGCATCGTCGACGGCTGGTACGTCGACACCGCCGAGGACGCCGCCGAGGACAGGTGGATCCTGGCCGCCGCCCGCGGCACCGAGGTGGCCGACTGGCCGGACGGGGAGCACCCGTGCGAGGCGCTGGGACCGCGGATCCAGGGCAACCCGCTGGGGCTGGACGCCCACCTGTGCCTGCCGTTCGACCGCGAGGCGCCGGTGTACGAGGAGGTCCCGCGCAGCTACCGGGGCCTGCAGGAGCACCTGGCGGAGCTGGAGAGCCGGTTCGCGCCGGGCGCGCTCGCCGAGGGCATCGTCTTCCACCACCCGGACGGGCGGCGCGCCAAGATCAAGCGGAAGGACTTCCCGAAGTCCGCCTGATCCCGGCGCACCTGACGCACCTGACGAATCCGACGCCCCGTCAGCGCAGCAGGCCCGCGGCCTCGACCGCCCAGTAGGTGAGAATCTGCTCGGCGCCGGCCCGGCGGATCGAGGTGAGGGTCTCCATGATCGTCCGCTCGCGGTCGATCCAGCCGTTGGCCGCGGCGGCCTCGACCATCGCGTACTCGCCGGAGACCTGGTACGCGGAGACCGGCACCGGGGAGGCGTCGGCGACCTGGCGCAGGATGTCCAGGTAGGCCATCGCGGGCTTGACCATCACCAGGTCGGCGCCCTCGGCGAGGTCCTGCTCCAGTTCGCGCAGCGCCTCGCGGGCGTTGGCCGGGTCCTGCTGGTAGGTCTTGCGGTCGCCCTTGAGCGAGGAGCCGACGGCCTCCCGGAACGGGCCGAAGAACGCCGAGGCGTACTTGGCGGTGTAGGCGAGGATGCCGGTGTCCCGGTGCCCGGCCGCGTCCAGCGCCTTGCGGATCACCGCGACCTGACCGTCCATCATCCCGGACGGGCCGACCAGGTGGACGCCCGCGTCGGCCTGGACGACGGCCATCTCGGCGTAGCGCTCCAGGGTGGCGTCGTTGTCGACCGAGCCGTCCTCGGCGAGCACCCCGCAGTGGCCGTGGTCGGTGTACTCGTCCAGGCACAGGTCGGACATCACCACCAGCTGGTCGCCGACCTCGGAGACCACGTCGCGGATGGCGAGCTGCAGGATGCCCTCGGGGTTGGTGCCCTCGGAGCCGACCGCGTCCTGCACCTCGGGGACGCCGAACAGCATGAGGCCGCCGACCCCGGCCTCGGCGGCCTCGACGGCGGCCCGGCGCAGGGTGTCCCGGGTGTGCTGGACCACGCCCGGCATCGAGGTGATCGGCCTCGGCTCGGTGATCCCCTCGCGGACGAACGCGGGCAGGACCAGCTCGGCCGGGTGCAGCCGGGTCTCGGCGACCAGGCGGCGCATCGCCGGGGTGGAGCGCAGCCGGCGCGGGCGGACGGACGGGAATTCGGCGGACACTTCGAAGGCTCCCTGGGTCGCGGAGAATGCGCCGGGGGGAGGCCCGAGGGCCTCCCCCCGACCGAGGGTCAGCGCGCCTTGCGGCGCGAGCCGGGGCGGCGTTCGCTCGGCCGGTAGACCGGCTCGCCCGCCGCGGTGGCGGCGTCCCGGCGGGTGGCCCCGAAGTCGGCGAGCGCCTGGGCGAGCGCGGACGCGGACGGGGCCGGGGCCATCACGTCGACCCGCAGGCCGTGCTCCTCCGCCGTCTTGGCGGTGGCCGGGCCGATGCAGGCGATGACGGTCACGTTGTGCGGCTTGCCGGCGATGCCGACCAGGTTCCGGACGGTCGAGGACGAGGTGAACAGCACCGCGTCGAAGCCGCCGCCCTTGATCGCCTCGCGGGTCTCGGCCGGCGGCGGCGAGGCGCGCACCGTGCGGTACGCGGTCACGTCGTCGACCTCCCAGCCGAGTTCGACCAGGCCGGCCACCAGGGTCTCGGTGGCGATGTCGGCGCGCGGCAGCAGCACCCGGTCGATCGGGTCGAACACCGGGTCGTACGGCGGCCAGTCCTCCAGCAGGCCCGCGGCGGACTGCTCGCCGGAGGGCACCAGGTCGGGCTTGACGCCGAAGTCGACCAGCGCCTGCGCGGTGGTCTCGCCGACCGCGGCGACCTTGATCCCGGCGAACGCCCGGGCGTCCAGGCCGTACTCCTCGAACTTCTCCCGGACGGCCTTGACGGCGTTGACCGAGGTGAAGGCGATCCACTCGTAGCGTCCGGTGACCAGGCCCTTGATGGCCCGCTCCATCTGCTGCGGGGTGCGCGGCGGCTCGACCGCGATGGTCGGCACCTCCTGCGGCACCGCGCCGTACGAGCGCAGCTGGTCGGACAGGCCGTGGGCCTGTTCCTTGGTGCGCGGCACGAGGACGTTCCAGCCGAACAGCGGCTTGGTCTCGAACCACGAGTGCGAGGCCCGGTGGGCGACCTGCTCGCCCACCACGGCTATCACCGAGGTCGCCGGGTCCACCGGGGCGGAGACCGGCGAGGGCAGCACCCGGGCGGCCTTCAGGTCGGCGGCGATGGCGGCCAGCGTGGAGGTGAAGGTGCGCTGCCGGGTGGTGGTGCCCGACAGCGTCGCGGAGAGCGCCGCGTCGGGCTTGCGGCCGTGCGCCACCAGGGAGTTGGCGGTCGCGGGCAGCTGGCCCAGGGTGGTGCGCACCACCAGGGTGGTCTCCGGCGCGCCCAGGTCGACGACCTGGCCGGCCAGCAGCGCCTCGGCGTCCACGAAGCGGACGTCCGCGCCCTGGCCGCCGCGCAGCGGCACGCCCGCGTAGGCGGGCACGCCCACCGACTGGGCGACGCCCGGGACGACCTCGAACGGCACGCCGGCCTGGGCGCAGCGCAGCATCTCCTGGGCGGCGCAGCCGTCCAGGCCGGGGTCGCCGTCGACGGTGCGGACCAGGTGGCGGCCGGCCTTGACCGCGTCGGCGGCCAGGTCGGCGAGCTCCTTGCCGGCGTCGGCCGGGTCGAGGACCTGGACGCCGGTCGGACAGTGCGTGCGGACCGCGGCGGCGGTCAGCGGGTCGGCGATCAGTACGTCGGCGGTGCCGAGCACGTCGACGGCACGCAGGGTGAGCAGTCCGGGGTCGCCGGGGCCGGCGCCGAGGAAGGTGCAGCGCCCTGCGGGCGGGTGGAATCCGGCGGCGGTCATCGGGCGCGCTCCCCCATCAGGTTGGCCGCTCCGGTGTCGAGCAGCCGGGTGGCCAGGGCGCGGCCCAGGGCCGCGGCCTGCTCCTCGGCGGTCTCGTCGGGGACGAGCGGGCCGTTGGCGGACATCTTGAGCAGTTCGGCGCCGTCGGTGGTGCCGACCACGCCGTCCAGGCGCAGTTCGGTGCCGGTCCAGGCGGCCAGGGCGGCGACCGGGGCGGAGCAGCCCGCCTCCAGGGTGGCCAGCAGGGCGCGTTCGGCGACCACGGCGGCCCGGGTGGGGCGGTGGTCGAGCCGGGCCAGCACGGCGGCCAGGGTCGGGTCGACGCACTCGACGGCGAGCGCGCCCTGCCCGGGGGCGGGGAGCATCAGCGCGGGGTCGAGGTGCTCGGTGATCTCCGCGGAGCGGCCGAGCCGGTTGAGTCCGGCGGTGGCCAGCACCACGGCGTCCAGCTCGCCGGAGCGGACGTAGTTGATCCGGGTGTCGACGTTGCCGCGGATCGGCACGGTCTCCAGGTCGGCGCCGCGGGCCCGGGCCCAGGCGTTGAGCTGGGCCATCCGGCGCGGGGAGCCGGTGCCGACCCGGACGGTGCGGCCGGAGCTCTTGCCGACCAGTCCGGCCAGGTCCAGGCCGTCGCGGGCGACCAGCGCGTCCCGGACGTCCTCGCGCTCGGGGACGGCGGCCAGCAGCAGCCCGGCGGGGGCGGCGGTGGGCAGGTCCTTGAGCGAGTGGACGGCCAGGTCGATCCGGCCCTCCAGCAGGGCGTCGCGCAGGGCGGAGACGAACACCCCGGTGCCGCCGATCTGGGCCAGCGACTCGCGGGAGACGTCCCCGTAGGTGGTGATCTCGACCAGCTCCACCCGGCGGCCGGTGATCTCGGCCACCTCCTCCGCGACCATGCCCGACTGGGCCATGGCGAGGGCGCTGCGGCGGGTGCCGAGGCGCAGCGGCGTCACTGTCTCTTGACCATTCATGAGGTGATCGTCCTGGTCGTGCTGGGGGGCTGACGGGGTGTTCATCTGGTGGCTCCGGCGGGCGGGGCGGTGGCTCCGGCGGGCGGGGCGACGGCGGCCTGGGCGGCGGGGATGCCGCCCGGCGGGATCGAGGATCCCGCCTGGGCGCCGATCGGGGTGCCGGAGACAGCGTGCACTGCCGCGGGGTCCAAGTCGAACAGTTCGCGCAGGGCTTCCGCGTAGGAGGCTCCGCCGGGTTCGGCGGCGAGCTGCTTGACCTTGACGGTCGGGGCGTGCAGCAGTTTGTCGACCACCCGGCGCACGGTCTGCGAGATCTCCGCGCTGGAGCGCTCGTCGAGGTCCGGCAGCCGCGAGGTGAGGCGGGCGAGTTCGCTGCGGACCACCTCGGAGGCCATGGCGCGCAGGGCGACCACGGTCGGGGCGATCCGGGCGGCGCGCTGGGCCTGCCCGAAGGCGGTGACCTCGTCCGCGACGATGGTGGAGACGGCGTCCACGTCGCCGGCGCCGGGGGTGGCGGCGTGCGCGTGCGAGAGGCTCTCCAGGTCGACCAGCAGCGCGCCGTCGAGGGCGTGCACGGCGTGGTCGACGTCCCGGGGCATGGCCAGGTCGAGGAAGGCGAGGGGTTGTCCGGCGGTGCGGAGGGCGAGCGCGGCGGCGACCTCGGGGGCGTCGATCACGGTGCCGGCCGCGCCGGTGCAGGAGATCACCAGGTCGACGTCGGCGAGCGCCTGCGGGACCTTGGCGAAGTCCAGGGTGCGGGCGGCGCCGCCGAGGATCTCCACCAGCCGCTCGGCGCGGGCCGGGGTGCGGTTGGCGATCAGCAGGTCGGTGACGCCGGAGCGGACCAGGGTGGCGGCGGCCAGCGAGCTCATCGAGCCCGCGCCGACCACCAGGGCGCGCTTGCCGGCGATCGGGCCGGCCCCGGCGGCGACCTGCTCCAGGCCGAAGGTGACCAGCGACTGGCCGGCCTTGTCGATGCCGGTCTCGCTGTGGGCGCGCTTGCCGACCCGCAGGGCCTGCTGGAACAGCTCGTTCAGGCCGCGGCCCGCGGTGTGCTCCTCCTGGGCCTTGGCCAGCGCGTCGCGCAGCTGGCCGAGGATCTGGCCCTCGCCGACCACCATCGAGTCCAGGCCGCAGGCCACCGAGAACAGGTGGTGGACGGCGCGGTCCTCGTAGTGCACGTACAGGTGGGGGGTGAGCTCGTCCAGGTCGACGCCGCTGTGCCCGGCGAGCAGCTGGGACAGCTCGGCGACGCCCGCGTGGAACTTGTCCACGTCGGCGTACAGCTCGATCCGGTTGCAGGTGTTGACCAGCGCGGCCTCGGCGACGGTCGCCGACGCGGCCGCCTCGTGCAGCACCCGGGTCGGGCTGTCGCCGGTGAGCGCGGCGCGCTCCAGCACGCCGACCGGCGCGGTCCGGTGGCTCAGACCGACTACCAGAAGACTCATGCCCCCACCTCGTCGTGACGGATGTGCGTGCTCACGCCGGCATCACCGCGGACAGGTCGTCGTCCGGGCCCGCCTTGGCGGCGGGCGCGGTCTTCGCCTGCTCGGCCTTGCCGCCACCGGCGGCCCGACGCAGTTTGGCAGCGGCGGCCCGAACCGGGCCGGGGGCGCGGTCGAGCACCGAGTCGCCCGCGGACGGCTCGTCGCCGGCCTTGCGCTGCTCGTGGAAGGCGAGGATCTGCAGCTCTATCGACAGGTCGACCTTGCGCACGTCCACCCCGTCCGGCACGGTCAGCACGGTCGGGGCGAAGTTCAGGATGCTGGTCACGCCGGCCTCCACCAGCCGGTCGCAGACCTGCTGGGCGGCACCGGGCGGGGTGGTGATCACGCCGATGGAGACGTGCTGGGTGGCGACGATCTCCTCCAGCTCGTCCATGTGCCGCACGGGCAGGCCCGCGGCGGTGCTGCCGACCACGTTCGGGTCGGCGTCCAGCAGCGCGGCTACCCGGAAGCCCCGGGAGGCGAAACCGCCGTAGTTGGCGAGGGCGTGGCCGAGGTTGCCGATGCCGACGATGACGACCGGCCAGTCCTGGGTGAGGCCCAGCTCGCGGGAGATCTGGTAGACGAGGTACTCCACGTCGTACCCGACGCCGCGGGTGCCGTAGGAGCCGAGGTAGGAGAAGTCCTTGCGGAGCTTCGCGGAGTTCACCCCGGCGGCGGCGGCCAGCTCCTCGGAGGAGACGGTCGGGACCGAGCGCTCGGAGAGCGCGGTCAGCGCCCGCAGGTAGAGCGGGAGGCGGGCCACGGTCGCCTCGGGGATGCCCCGCGCACGCGAGGACCTGCGCGCGGCGCCCGGGTCGGGCGTCTGCGAACTGCTGGGTGAGGGTCGGCCGATTGCCACGTTGCTCCTGTGGGTGAAGCTGGGCTTGGACCGCCAGGCTATGCGTTTGTGAACGTGTGCACAAAGATGGTGTCCGATTTGTCCCCGAACAGTGACACGCATCACTCGTAACCCGCCGAACCGATCAGCGCCCGCGGGCCCTCCACCCCCGCCGGCCACGGCCCCAGCGGCGCCACCCGGCGCAGCAGCGGGGCCTCCCCGCGCGAGCCGGCCGAGCGGGCCGGGCCCAGCCGCGGCCACGGCACCACCGGTGCGGCGGGCGGCGCGGGCAGCCGGACGTCCGGGCAGCCGGTCCGGCGGCAGTGCCGCAGCAGCTCCACCGTCGCCTGCGCGTCGCCGAGCGCGGTGTGCGCCGGGAACCAGCCCAGCCCGGCCGCCTCCACGCACGCGGACAGCCCGAAGCCGCCGGCCTCCGGCAGCATCCGGCGGGCGATCCGCATCGTGCACAGCAGCGGCACCGGCGGCAGCGCCACCCCGATCCGGGCGAACTCGCGCTCCAGGAACGCCCGGTCGCACGTCACGTGGTGGCCGACCAGCACCCGGCCGGCCAGCAGCTCCAGCAGCCGGGGCGCGATCTGCCGGAACCGCGGCGCGCCCTCGACGTCGTCCTGGGCTATGCCGTGCACGTGCGTCGGCCCGACCGGCCCGGCCGGGTCGACCAGCGTGGTGAACTCCCGCTCGGTGCGCAGCCCGGCGTCCAGCTGCACCACGGCCACCTCGACCACCCGGTGGCGCCAGGGGCTACGACCGGTGGCCTCGACGTCGACGACGGCGTAGCCGTTCATCGCGCCCTCCTCTTGCACAGCCCCCGGCGGACACGGAAACCGTTCGATCGTAAGCCGAGGAGTGAAGGAACTCCTAGGCCGATCTTCATCGAACGTTCACGAAGCACGGGTACCCGGCGGGGGCCGGGGGGCCGGGCTAGGCGCCGAGCGCCTTGCGCAGCCGGGCCTCGTCGACCCGCCAGAAGTCGTGCTGGCGGCCGTCGACCAGGGTGACCGGGATCTGCTCGGCGTACTGCTCGTAGAGGGCCGGGTCCTGGAGGATGTCCTTCTCCTCGAAGGCGGCGCCCAGGTCGCCGGTGACCTTGAGGATCACCGCGCGGGCGTCCTCGCAGAGGTGGCAGCCGGGCTTGCCGATCAGGGTGACGGTGGTCTCGGCGGGGTTCTTCTTCGCGCGTCGCAGCAGGCTCACCGGTTCATTGTGCCGCCGCCCGTTCACTGCGGCGGCACTCCGCGGACACGGGGTCGGTCGGCCGCGCTGACTATGCTCGTCGCATGGCCGCGCTACGAAGGCTCACCCAGTCAAGGCGTTCCACCGGCGACCGGACCGCCCTGGCGGCCGAGGCCGCGGCCGACGCCGCCGAGGCCCAGCTCGCGCCGCAGCCGCCGAAGGCGCCCGCGGGCGACCACACGCCGGAGCCCGGGGACGTCCGGGCGGCCGCGTTCTTCGACTGCGACAACACCATCCTGCGCGGGGCGGCGATCTTCTACCTCGGGGTCGGGCTGTACCGGCGGCGCTTCTTCTCCCGCCGCGACCTGGCCCGGTTCGCCTGGCAGCAGGCGGCGTTCCGGCTGCACGGCGCGGAGAACCCGGAGCACATCGCCGACGCCCGGGACAGCGCGCTCGGGCTGGTGGCCGGCAAGCGCACCGCGGACCTGGAGCGGATCTGCGAGGAGATCTTCGAGCCGGTGCTGGCCGAGAAGGTCTGGCCGGGCACCCGGGCGCTGGTGCAGATGCACCTGGACGCCGGGCAGCGGGTGTGGCTGGTGACCGCCGCGCCGCAGGAGGTGGCCCGGCTGATCGCCCGCCGGCTGGGCATGACCGGCGCGCTCGGCACCGTCGCCGAGACCCGGGACGGCGAGTACACCGGCCGGCTGGTCGGCGGGATGCTGCACGGCCCGGCCAAGGCGGCCGCGGTGCAGGAGCTGGCCCGCCGCGAGCAGTTGGACCTGGCGCGCTGCGCGGCGTTCAGCGACTCCGCCAACGACATCCCGATGCTGAGCCTGGTCGGCCACCCGTACGTGATCAACCCGGACGGGGCGCTGCGCCGGCACGCGCGGGCGATGGGCTGGCGGGTGCGGGACTTCCGGACCGGGCGGAAGGCGGCCCGGATCGGCCTCCCGGCGGCGGCCGGGCTGGGCGTGCTGGCGGGGGCGGCCGCGGCGGCGGTCGCGGTGCACCGCCGGCAGCGGGCCTGATCCGGCGTCAACCCGGTGGCCGCGACACGCCCCTGTGCGGGTGGTCGTGCAGGTCGGAGCGGTGCGGGGGCGCCCGGGGGCGGGCAGTGGTTCGGGAGCGTCCGGCCCTGACCGGAACTGATCGTTCGGCAGTCGGCCAAAGTCGTGGGTTGGGGCGGCGGATAGCGGGGAAACCCGGCCTGCGCACCGGTGTTCGGTCACCTGCTGTGCACAAATGGTCACATTGAGCCGGATGGATGGCGCCAACTCCGGTCACCGGTAGGTGAATATGCGCAAGAAGTGGACCTCAACCGACCACTTCGACCACGCGGTGTAGCTGTCATTGCACAAAGCGTTATTCTCTCCTGGATGCACCCCACCCGAACGTCCCCGTGACGGGTGGCCAGTGCGGCGTGCTCTCCGCACAGGCGGAGGTGATCCGTCCACAGTTCTGCCTCTGGGAGTCCCGTGTACCCACCCGTCCGGAACGACGCGCCAGCCACCTCCCGCCCGTCGACCGCCACTCTGCGCCGCGGTGTGCGCCTGGAACGGCTGTGGGCCGCGATCCGCGAGTTCGAACTGGTCGTGCCGCAGCCCGCGGTGGCCGGCCCCGCGTTCGCCGCGCCCGCCCCGGCCGCGTTCGCCGCACCGCTGCTGCGCTCGACCACGACCGGCTCCGCCGCCTCCGGCAGCGCCCCCGCCGCGGGCCCGCGCGGCCGCACCGTGCCCGCCCCCGGCACCCGCGGCCGCTCCCGCAGCGCGCCCGCCGGGCCCGGCTACGACACCGAGCACAACCCGGTGGTGGAGCTGGTCGAGCGGGCCCAGAACGGCGAGAGCGAGGCCTTCGGGCGGCTCTACGACCACTACGCCGACACCGTGTACCGGTACATCTACTACCGGGTCGGCAGCCGGGCCACCGCCGAGGACCTGACCAGCGAGACCTTCCTGCGCGCGCTGCGCCGGATCGGCACCTTCACCTGGCAGGGCCGGGACTTCGGCGCCTGGCTGGTCACCATCGCCCGCAACCTGGTGGCCGACCACTTCAAGTCCAGCCGGTTCCGGCTGGAGGTCACCACCGGCGAGATGCTCGACTCCAACGAGTGCGAGCGCAGCCCCGAGGAGTCGGTGCTGGAGTCGCTCTCCAACGCCGCCCTGCTGGACGCGGTGCGCCGGCTCAACCCGCAGCAGCAGGAGTGCGTCACGCTGCGCTTCCTGCAGGGCCTGTCGGTCGCCGAGACGGCCCGGATCATGGGCAAGAACGAGGGCGCCATCAAGACGCTGCAGTACCGGGCGGTGCGCACGCTGGCCCGCCTGCTGCCGCCGGACGCCCGGTGATCCGCGGCCCGTGGACGTGACAGCCCACAGACCGGCCCGGCCCCGGCCCGCGCCCGCGCCCGCGCCCGACGGACCGTCAACCCGCCCCGGCCGCAGGCACGTCCGGGTGACGGAGTGGTCATCTGCTCTGCTTAATACGCCAGGGGGGTCGTGCGTAACCGACTCCCGACACCGCTCGTTGGCCAGCGTGCAATCCGCCACCGGGCTCTCAGTCAAGTGGGAACTCGAGCTGTCACCCGATGGTGTGGTTTCGGCCTGTCGGGACAACCAACCGGCGGGCCACGGTGTCGAAAACGACGAAGGGAGGTGTGGCCCGTGACGGCAAACGTGCTGGAGCACCGGCGGGCGAAGTCCTTCGCCGAGGCGCTGGAGGCCCACCAGAGTGACCAGCGGAGCAGCGGCTCGCACCGGGCCGGCTCCGCCGCCATGACCGAGCTCCTCGCCATGGCCGACGCGCTCGGTGCGGTGCCCGCCCCCGAGCTCGCCGCCGAGACGCGGACGGTCCAACGAGCCCGGCTGATGGCCGCGTTCGAGCAGGAGTGGGCCGGTGGCGCCCCCACCGCGGTCCTCCCCGCCCAGCGCGCCCCGCGTACCCGCCGCACCCGCTGGGGCCGCCGCCTGGCCATCGGCGGCCTGGTCGCCGGCGTCGCCGTCGGCGGGTTCGCCGGAGCCGCCGCCGCCTCCACCAACGCCCTCCCGGGCGACGCCCTGTACGGCATGAAGCGCGGCCTCGAAGGGCTGCGCCTCGACTGGGCCGACAGCGACACCGAGCGCGGCGCCCTGCTGCTCCAGCAGGCGTCCACCCGGCTCGACGAGGCGCAGTCGCTGCTCGGCCGCTCCGACAGCCCGACCTCGCTCAGCCCCACCACGGTCGACCAGGTCCGCCGCGCGCTCGACGACATGCACGCCGAGGCGATCCGCGGCCGCGACCTGCTCCGCGCCGTCTACCGCACCAACGGCTCGCTCACCCCGATGCGCCAGCTCGCCGGCTTCGCCGGGGAGGACCAGCGCTGGTCGGCCCTGCAGTCCAAGCTGCCGTCCGGGCTGAGCGCCCAGGCCGGCAAGGTCGACCAGCTCTTCGACGACATAAGCGAGGACGTCGCGCCGCTCCGGCTGGAGCAGGTCCCCGGCCAGGGCGGCAGCGGCGGCAGCGGGAGCACCGCGGGCGGCGGCGCGAGCGGCGGCAGCAGTGCGGGCACCGGCACGGAGCAGCAGCCGCTGCTGCCCGGCACCGGGGCGTCCGGCGGCGCGAGCGGCGGCCGGGCCCCGGCGGCCGTCCCGTCGGTCCGGGTCAGCCCGGCGCCCGGTGCGGGCACCGCGGGCGGTCTCGGCGACCTGCTGGGCGGCCTGACCGGCACCGGCGCCTCGCCCGCCGCGAGCGGCTCCCCGGCCGCGTCCGCCGCCCCCGCCCCGGCCCCCTCGGGCTCCCCGAGCGCCCCCGCCGCGGGCGCGGTCCCGGGCATCACCATCCCGCCGCTGGTCCCGGGCCTGCTCCCGGGCCTGACGCTCAACTAGCGGAGCGCGAGCACCGGCAGGGGCACGGGGAACCGCGCCCCTGCTTTCGCCTGCGGCCCCGCCGTCCGGGTCAGCCGAAGACCGAACGCCGTTGCACCAGCAGCTTGTACAGCGTGTGCTGGATGGTCTCCCGGACCTGGTCGGTGAGGTTGAAGACCAGCATCGGGTCCTCGGCCGCGTCCTTCGGGTAGCTGTCGGTGGGGATCGGCTCGCCGAACTGGATGGTCCACTTGGTGGGGAGCGGGATCGCGCCGAGCGGGCCGAGCCAGGGGAAGGTGGGCGTGATCGGGACGTAGGGCAGGCCGAGCAGCCGGGCCAGGGTCTTGAAGTTGCCGATCATCGGGTAGGTCTCCTCGGCGCCGACGATCGAGCAGGGCACGATCGGCACGCCGGCCCGCAGCGCGGAGGCGACGAAGCCGCCGCGGCCGAAGCGCTGGAGCTTGTAGCGGTCGGCGAAGGGCTTGCCGATGCCCTTGAAGCCCTCGGGCCAGACGCCGACCACCTCGCCGCGTTCCAGCAGGGTCTGGGCGTCCTCGTTGCAGGCCAGGGTGTGTCCGGCCTTGCGGGCCAGCTCGTTGACCACGGGCAGGACGAAGACCAGGTCGGCGGCGAGCATCCGCAGGTGCCGGTCGGCGTGGTCGTGGACGGCGACCTGGGTCATCAGGGCGTCCAGCGGGATGGTGCCGGAGTGGTTGGCGACGATCAGCACGCCGCCCTCGGCCGGGATGTGCTCGGTGCCGCGGACCTCGATCCGGAAGTACTTCTCGGCGAGCGGCCGGAGCAGGGCGAGGAAGACCTCCTCGGTGAGCTCCCGGTCGAAGCCGAAGTCGTCGACCTCGTAGTCGCCGGTGAGCCGGCGGCGCAGGAAGCCGAGGCCGTGGGCGGCGCGTTCCTCCCAGCCCTTGCCGAACACCCGGGTGGCGGTGGCGCCGAGCTGTCCGGCGAGGGCGGTGCCGACGCCGTCGGCGATCCGGTCGGCGAGGCCGGGGCGCGGTTCGGGGCCGTTCCAGCTGGGGGCGGACTCGATCGGGATGACCTTGGCCGCCGGGTCGGCGGACTCCCGGGCGGCTGTCATCGCGGCCTCAACTCCTGGGTGTCGGTGGGGTGGTGGGGGTCGCCGAGCAGTCCGGCCAGCCGGTCGGTGACGGCGGTGAGCCGCTCGGGCGGCAGCGGGCCGGGCGAGCTGTGCGCGACGAAGTCGGCGAAGGTCTCCGGGGTGGTCCAGCGCGGTGCCCAGCCGTACCGGTCGCGCAGCTGGGCGGTGTCCACCACCCGTCCGTGGGTGAGCAGTTGGAGCTGTTCCTGGGAGAACGCCCGGTCCGCGGGGGCGGCCAGCTGCCGGGCCAGCTGGGCGACCAGGCCGAGCGCGGGCCGCAGCAGCGGGACGGTGGGGCGGCCGAGCCGGCGGGCGCACTGGGAGAGCAGCAGGACGCCGTCCCCGGCGACGTTGTAGGTGCCGGTGGGGGCGCCGAGGGCGGCCAGTCGCAGCGCCTCCAGGGCGTCGTCCTCGTGGACGAACTGCAGCCGCGGGTCGTGGCCGAACGCGGTGGGCAGCACCGGGAGGCGGAAGTAGGCGGCGAGCGGGGTGTCGCCGTCCGGACCGAGGATGTTGGCGAAGCGCAGCACGGTGACCGCGACGTCGGGGCGGCGGCGGGCGAAGCCGCGGACGTAGCCCTCGACCTCGGCGGCGTCCCGGGCGAAGCCGCCGGGGGGCAGTGCCTTGGGCTGCATCCGCTCGCCGAACACGGCCGGGTCGCGGGGCGCGGAGCCGTACACCGCGGTGGTGGACTTGACCACCAGCCGGCCCAGCCCGGGCGCCTGTTGGCAGGCGCCGAGCAGCTGCATGGTGCCGATGACGTTGCTCTCCTTCACCGCGGCCCGGCCGCCGTGGCCGAGCGCGGTGACGTTGAGGTGCACGACGGTGTCGACCTCGTGCTCGGCGATCACCCGGGCGATCGCGGGGCGCCGCGGGTCGACCTGGGCGTAGCGGACGCCGGGCGGCAGTCCGGCCGGCGGCGGGGCGGCGTCCACCCCGACCACCCGGTCCACGTCGGGCCGTTCGGCGATCCGCTCGGCGAAGCGCGCGCCGAGCGGGCGCGCCACGCCGGTGACGAGCACGACCTTGCCCACGATGCCCCGACCTCCCTGGATGCCCGCCCTGGCCTGCACCGTACCGCGCGGAGGTTCCGGAGGCTCAAACGCCACTGCCCGCCCCGGGGATTTCTCCCTGGGGCGGGCAGCGGCACACCGTCGGCGCCAGTTCTACCTGCGTAGCTGAACGCGTGTGCGGGGGGATCATCCCCGCGAGAGCGAGGATGGCGCCGAACGGTGTTACTTCTTGTTGCGACGCTGGACGCGAGTCCGCTTCAGAAGCTTGCGGTGCTTCTTCTTGGCCATACGCTTGCGACGCTTCTTGATGACAGAGCCCACGGAATTTCCTCGCTCACTCGGACCCGCGCCCGTGAGAGACGGGAGTCCATACGACTGACGGAGGGCCTAGCCTACCGTCCACGTCGCGTTTGCCGTAATCGGTGCCCCGTCGGGGCCCCGGCCTACGCGCTTTCCAGGCGCACGTAGGACTCCTGGAGGTACTCGTGCACCTTCTGCTCGGGCACCCGGAAGGAGCGTCCGACCCGGATGGCCGGAAGCTCGCCGCTGTGCACGAGGCGGTAGACCGTCATCTTCGACACCCGCATCACCGAGGCGACCTCGGCCACGGTCAGGAAGACGACATCCTGCAGGGGACGTTCGCCGGAACTCATGACCCATCACCCGACCCTTACCCGTGTGCAAGGCACCGGCTTCCCCTCCGGTGACTCCACCGGCACACGTGTATCCCCAGAGTAGTTATGGGTGGTACGGGTGGGAAGAGGGGGGCCCTCACCTGTTGTACGGTGCGAGATCCGCCCGTTGCAGTACGTAGTCGCTCAGCGGAACGTAGCAGCTCGGCGCGGAGCCGTCCTCCAGCGGGACGACCACCTCCACCAGGCCGTCCGCCTCGGCGGCGAACGGGGCGACGTCGTTGCAGTCCGCGATGCCGCCGGCCGGGATGCCCAGGCGGCCCGCGCCGCAGAGCCAGCCGTGGTCGCCCAGCACCAGGTCGGGCGGGCGGTGCCCGGCGTCGGCGAGGGCGGTCAGGGCGAGCCGGACCGGCAGCGGGGAGTGGGTGTGGGCGAGGTCGCCGGGGCCGGGGCGGCCGGGCCCGTCCGGGCCGTCCAGGGCGCGCATCACCAGGACGCCGTCCAGCACGTCGAGGTAGCGGGGGCGCTCGCCCTCCGGGGTGGGCTCGCGGAAGCGCACGCCCCGCGCGGGGGTGTGCACGGTGCAGCCGGCCGCTTCGAGCGCCTCGGCCAGCGCGCGGTGGAAGCCCGCCAGCTTGGTGGGGTGGCCGGTGCCCGCGAGCACGCTGCCGCGCCGCTCGGCGGTGCGGCGCAGCAGGAGGGCGAGGCGGTCCAGGGCGTCCAGGGTGCGGTCGGGGTCGATCGAGTCGGGGCCCTCGGTGTAGCCGGGGTCCGGGTGCACGCCGACGCGTTCGGCCATCAGCCGCAGCACCGCGTCCGGGTCGCGGCGGGGCTCCGGCTCCAGCCCCATCAGGGCCTTGGGGTCGCCCTGGGCGAACAGCCGGTAGTGGCGCAGGTTGTTCTGCCGGGGCGTGGGGACCTCGGGGCCGGCCAGCCGGTGCTTGACCAGGTAGGCGCGCAGCTCCGCGCGGGCGGTCACGGGATCAGCCCGTGCTGCGGCAGGACGGCCCGGCGGGTCGCCAGGACGGCCTGGTCGAGGCGGTCGGCGGGGTCGTAGCCGCCGTCCTGGAAGTCCGCCCAGTGCGGGGTGGCGCCGTCGGTCATCCGCAGCGGGGCGGGGCGGCGGGTCAGCCGGTACACCTCGGCGCGCCACTCCTCGGGGGTCTCGGTGGCCGGGTCGACGGGGTGGCCGGCCGCGGTGGCCACCAGGTGGGTCCAGGTCCGGGGCACCACGTCGACCACCGCGTACCCGCCGCCGCCGGTGGCGATCCAGCGGCCGCCGGCGTGCTCGTGGGCGAGGCGGTGGACGGCCTCGGCGATGATCCGCTGGGCATCGACGGTGACGGCGAGGTGGGCCAGCGGGTCCTCGACGTGGGTGTCGGCGCCGTGCTGACTGACGATCACCTGCGGGCGGAACGCGGCCAGCAGCTCCGGCACCAGGGCGTGGAAGGCGCGCAGCCACCCGGCGTCGCCCGTCCCGGCGGGCAGCGCCAGGTTGGCGGCGCTGCCCGCGGCGTCCGGGCCGCCGGTCTCGGTGGCCCAACCCGTCTGCGGGAACAGCGTGCTGGGGCTCTCGTGCAGCGAGACGGTCAGCACCCGCGGGTCGTTCCAGAACGCCTGCTGCACGCCGTCGCCGTGGTGGACGTCCACGTCCACGTACGCGACCCGCTCGGCGCCGAGTTCGAGCAGCCGGGCGATCGCCAGCGCCGGGTCGTTGTAGATGCAGAAGCCGGACGCCTGCCCGGGCATCGCGTGGTGCAGGCCGCCCGCGAAGTTCACCGCGTGCGGGGTCTCCCCGCGCCACACCGCCTCGGCCGCCGCCACCGACTGCCCGGCGATCAGCGCGGAGGCCGTGTGCAGCCCCGGGAACGCCCAGTTGTCGTCCGTCCCCAGCCCGTGCGCCGCGTCGACCGCGGACGGGTCGGCCGCGGCCCGCTTCACCGCCGCCACGTACTCGGCCGTGTGCACCAGCCGCAGCGTGGAGTCCCCGGCGGGCGGGGCCGAACGCACCGTCACCGATGGCTGCCCGGTCAGCCCGAGCGACTCGACCAGCCGCATCGTCAGCGCGAGCCGGGTCGGGTCCATCGGGTGCCCGGGCCCGAAGTCGTATCCGGTCTCGGCCTCGTCCCAGAACAGGTGCAGTCCGCAGGTGGTGTCCGCCATGACCCACACCGTATCGGGGCCGGCCCCGGCTCCCGGCCCGCCCCGGTTCCGACTCGGCTCCCGGAGCGACCGAGCGCCCGCGCCGTCGCCCGCGCGGCCGTCCGCGCCGCCCGGGAGGCCCGCGCCCACGCCCTCACCCCCGCGGCCCGCTGAGCCGCGCACCACGGAAAGCGCCACCCTCATGCCCGACTTCCTGCCGATCACCGAAGCCCGCGCCCACCTCGGGGGGCTGGTCCGCCACGTCGCCCGCACCCGCCGCGACCGCATCACCATCACCGTCAACGGGCTCCCCGCCGCCGTCCTCGTCAACCCCCGGGAACTGGCCGACCTCGAAGTCACCCTGGCCTGGCATCGCACCCGACGGGCCGTCGGAGCGCCCGCGGCCGCACCGGACGCGCCCGCCTGGGTCCTGCTCCCCGGAGGGGCGGTCGCGGTCAGGCCGGTCCGGCCGGGGCGTTCGCGGCGGGGCGGGTGAACTCGTCCAGCACGGCGTCGAGCAGGCGGGGGAAGCGGGCGTCGAGTTCGTCCCGGCGCAGGGTCACCAGCCGGGTCTTCCCGCTGATCCGGGTGGAGGTGACGCCCGCCTCGCGCAGGATCCGCCAGTGGTTGGACAGCGTGGAGCGCGGGACCGTCAACCCCTCGGGGCTGCAGGTGGTTTCGCCGTCGGCCGCCAGGCGCCGCAGCAGTTCCAGGCGCACGGGGTCGCCGAGGGCGTGCAGCACGGTCGCCAGGTCGAGGTCTTCGGGCTGGGGCTGGGGCAGTGCGCGCATCCGCTTCCTCCTCCTCGGGGTCCGCGTCTAGTATGACGATCGATTCAACAGTTCGGGAAAGTCGAATTGATCTTGGAGGGACGACCGTGAAGATACTGACCACACTGGCCCGGCTGTACGTGGACGACCTCGACCGCGCGCTGCCCGCCCTGCGGGACCTGACCGGCCAGGAGGTCGGGCAGCGCTTCCCCTACCGGGGCGTGGAGGTGGCCGGCATCGGCGGCTTCCTGCTCGTCGCGGGCACCGACGAGGCCCTCGCCCCGTTCCGGGACGTCCAGGGCACCGTGCTCGTCGACGACCTGGACGGGCTGCAGGCGCTCCTGGACGCCCGCGGCGGGGAGATCCTGTCGGGCCCGAACCGGGTGCCGACCGGCCGCAACGCCGTCGTGCGGCACCCCGGCGGCGTCGTCCTCGAGTACGTCGAGCACAGCGCCTAGGCCGGGGCCTTCGCCAGGTCGGGCCGGTCGTCGGCCGGGGCCGGGAGGAAGTGCCGGGCGAGCGGGAGGACGGCGAGGACGAGGAGCATGGGGGCGCAGAAGGCCCAGCGGTAGTCGGAGAGTTCGGCGAGGGAGCCGACGAGGGGGGAGCCGATCAGGAAGCCGACGTAGTTGAAGAGGTTGAGGCGGGCGACGGCGGCGTCGCTGGCGTGCGGGAAGAGGCGGCCGCCGGCGGCGAAGACCTGCGGGATGATCGCGCAGATGCCGAAGCCGAGGACGGTGAAGCCGAGGATTCCGGTCCAGGTGCCGGGGGCGAGGACGGCGATCAGGAAGCCCGCGCCGGCCACCGCGGTGCCGGTGCGGACGACGGGGAGGACGGTGAAGCGCTGGACGGCGCGGTCGCCGACGGCGCGGCCGAGCAGCATGGCGACCATGTAGCCGAGGTAGGAGAACTTGGCGAGGTCGGCGGGGCTGTGCAGGCCGTCGGTGAGGTACTTGACGCTGTAGTTGGAGACGGAGGCGTCGGCGATGTAGGCGAAGGCCATCACGGCGCAGAGCGGGAGCAGTGGCTTCCAGGGGATGCGGCGGGCGGCGAGTTCGGCGGCCTCCCGGACGGCGTCGCCGAGTTCGGCGGGGCCGGCGAAGTGGCGGCCGACGAGCAGGGCGGCGGGGACCAGGACGGTCGCGGCGCCGCCGAACAGCAGGGGCAGGCCGGTGTCCCAGTGCGCGGCGAGGGCCGCGAGCGCGGCGCCGAGGATGCCGCCGAGGCTGAACGCGGCGTGGAAGCCGATCATGATGCTGCGGCCGTAGCGGTGCTGGAGGCCGACGCCGAGCATGTTCATGGAGGCGTCGAGGGCGCCGACCAGGAGGCCGAACAGGCCGAGGGCGATGGCGAGTTGCCACAGCTGCGAGCCGAGGCCGGTGAGGGCGAGGGTGAGGCAGAGGGCGGGCTGGACGACCCGCAGGACGCCGCGGGCGGTGGTGCGCTCGACCAGGGTCTCGGAGGCGATCGAGCCGACGCCGGCCAGGACCGGGACGGCGGCGAGGAAGACCGGCAGCAGTCCGTCGCTGAGGCCGTAACGTTTCTGCAGGTCGGTGATGCAGGTGACCAGCAGGGCGAAGGTGGTGCCCTGCAGGAAGAACGAGACGGCCAGCGCGGCCCGGGCCTGCCGGAGCCGCGGGGTGGGTTCGGTCGGCGCCGCGACCTGCATGGGAACCTCGCTCACCACCGACGCTACCGGCCGGTACGCAACTGTTGGGCAGAGCGTAGGCGGTCGGCGGCGCCGGCGGGAGGGGTGCGACGGGATCAGTTCGGCAGCAGCCGGACCGCCTCGTCCAGTGCGGTGAGCAGCCCGGTGGCCCCGGCCGAGGTGAGCTTGGCCGGGTCGGTGAGCGCGGCGTACCCGTACACGTCCATGCCGGCGGCGCGGGCGGCCAGCACGCCGTTGCGGCTGTCCTCCAGGACCAGGCAGCGGGCCGGGTCGGCGCCCATGGTGCGGGCGGCGTGCAGGAACAGGTCGGGGGCGGGCTTGCCGACGCCGACGTCCTGGGCGGAGAACAGCAGTTCGTCGGTGAAGTGGCCGGACAGGCCGGTGAGGCGGTGCGCGGTGCGGATCCAGGAGTGGTGGGCGGAGGAGGCCACGCAGTAGCGGACGCCGTGCTCCTGGAGGTGGGTGAGCAGCTTCTCGGCGCCGGCCACCGGCCGCAGCTCGTGCTCGAAGGCGGCGAACACCCGCTCGTGGAACAGGTCGTCGAAGCCCGCCGGGAGCACCGCCCCGTACCGTTCGGCGACCACGTCGTGCACGGTGTGCGCGGCGGTGCCCATGAAGTCGCGGTAGGAGTCCTCGATCGTGGTGGGGAAGCCGAGTTCGGTCAGGTACTCGGCGAGCACCCGGTTCGAGATCGGCTCGCTGTCCACCAGCACGCCGTCGTTGTCCAGGATCAGCAGGTCGTAGCCCGTGTCGTCGCTCACGGGGCCCGAGCCTACTTGCCGCCGCCGGCCAGCTCCCGGGAGCGGTCCCGGGCGGCCTCCAGGGCGCCGAGCAGGGCGGCCCGGACGCCGTGGTTCTCCAGTTCGCGGATGGCGGCGATGGTGGTGCCGGCCGGGGAGGTGACGGCCTCGCGGAGCTTGACCGGGTGCTCGCCGGAGTCGCGGAGCATCACCGAGGCGCCGATCGCGGACTGCACGATCAGCTCGTGCGCGACCTGCCGGGGCAGGCCGAGCAGGATGCCCGCGTCGATCATCGCCTCGACCAGGAAGTAGAAGTAGGCGGGCCCGGAGCCGGAGAGCGCGGTGGCGGCGTCCTGCTGGTTCTCCGGGACGCGCAGCGCCTTGCCGACCGAGCGGAAGATCGCCTCGGCGCGGGCCAGGTGGGCCTCGGTGGCGTGCGAGCCGCCGGAGATGACGCTCATGCCCTCGTCGACCAGGACGGGGGTGTTGGGCATCACCCGGACCACGGGGGTGCCGGGGGCGAGGCGCTCCTCGAACCATGCGGTGGGGATGCCCGCGGCGGCCGAGACGACCAGCTTGTCGGCGGCCACGTGCTCGGCCAGTTCGTCCAGCAGGGCGCCCATGTCCTGCGGCTTGACCGCGAGGATCAGGGTGTCGGCGAGCTTGGCGGCCTCGGCGTTGGTGGCGGTGGTGACGCCGTAGCGGTCGGCGAGTTCGGTGGCGCGCTCGGGGCGGCGGGCGGTGACCAGCACGTCGGCGGGTGCGGTGCCGGCCCGGAGCAGTCCGGAGAGCAGGGCCTCGCCGATCTTGCCCGTCCCGAGGAAGGCGATCTTCTGCCCGGCGGTGGTGCGGTCGCTCATGGGACTCTCCGTGCGCTGCGGTTCCGGTTCCTGCCCGCCATCTTGCCCCGGGAGCGGCCCGCCCCGGCGCAGGTGTCCACCCTGCGGGCGGCCGGGCGGGCCGGGCCGGGCGGGCCGCTCCCGTAGGGGGAATCTCAGGGGCCCGGGCTCTGGATTCCGGCGCGGACCGGGGGCACCGTGGAGGCATGGGACACGGAGAGTTGTCAGGACGTGAGAACCGCCAGGTCGCCGTCGCCGCCGCGACGCTCGGACCGTGGCGGACGGCTGCGGCGGTGGGCACGGTGGTCGGCGGGGCCGCGCTCGCGGTGGACGTGGTCACCCTGCACTGGTCACTGGGCATCCTGTCCGGACCGGTGAGCCTGGGGTTGTTCTTCTTCTTCCTGGTCGGCACGGTCGGCGGGCGGCTGCGCGGCGGCGGTGACCGGCGGCTGCGCCGCTGGGCGGACGAGCACCCGTGGCAGTCGGCGCTGCCGGCCTCCGGGGCGCTGCTGGTGCTGAACACCCTGGCGCTGTGGCTGCTGGGCGACCACGGCCTGTTCGGGGCGCTGTTCACCTCGCTGCTGCCGGCCGGCGCCCTGCTGGCGGTGGCGGGCGTGGTCGGCGCGGTGAAGGCGGCCCGCAAGCGCTGACGCTCCGTCATTCCGCCCCCGGTGTCAGGCGTGCCGGGGGTGGTCGGCATACTTCCGGCCGTGCCGACGATAGACGAGCCGAGGCCGGACGAAGGCCCCGGCAGACCCGACGACCCCTTCGATGGATTGGTGCTGGACGAGGAGTTCGTCCGGTCCGCGACGAACAAGGAGGCGTCCGGGCGGGCCCGGATGCTGGCCGAGCGGTGGAAGAAGGACCCGCCGCCGGAGAGCGGGCCGTGGCGCCCGACGACGGAGGTCCGCCCCGTCACGGAGATCCGCCGCTCCCGGTGGCGCCGCCGGGCCCGCCCGGTGGCGCGCTACCCGCGGGCGCGGTGGCGGCCGGGCCTGGGCAGCGCGCTGGTGCTGCTGCTGGTGCCGGTGCTGGTGCTGATCGGGCTGGCGTCCCTCGGGGACGGCTCGACGCTCCCGCCGAAGTCCTCCGCGCTGCCCACCGTGGGTGCGGAGACCGCCCCGCCGAGCAGTGCGGCGCCCAGCGTGGACCCGGACGTGCCGACCCCGGAGCGCCCGTGGGCGGGTTCGCCCGCCGAGGCGTGGCCGAACGGCGTGGACGGCATCGGGATGCCCGACAGCATGCCCGCGACGGGCGTGTTCAGCGCGAAGCAGGTGGCCGCGAACGTGGAGGCGGTGAAGGCGTACCTGGTCGCCGGCAACCTCGACCCGCAGGTGCTGTCCGGCGGGAGCGTCCGGCCCGTCCTGGCCCTGATGGACGGGCCGGACGCCGAGGACCTGGCCGCGGCGCTGGAACACCCGAGCGCCGAGCACGACCCGACGACCTGGGTGAGCCGGTTCGACCCGGCCCGGGCGGTGCCGGTCACCGACCAGGTGAAGGTGCAGGGCCGGATCAGCTTCGAGGACGACGGCGCGCAGGGCATGCTGGTGCACACCGACGTGACCTACGTGTACGCGCTGCGCCCCGGCCCGGACGCCGGGAAGGCCACCCCGGGCACCGGTGGCACCGCGCTGCCGGCCTCCTGGGCCCAGGTGGACCGCAGCCGGGTGGTGGACCGGGAGATCGTCCGCCGGGTGCAGGACTTCCGGTTCTACGACCCGAAGCACTACAAGGTGACGCCCGGGAAGCCGAGGCTGGGCAAGGGCAGCAGCGACTTCGGCAACAACCGGTGCGACGCCTACTCCGGCTACCTGGAGCCCGAGTTCGAGTTCATGCGGGCGGCCGCGACCGGCCCGGCGCCGAGCGGCCCGGCCACCGACCCGTACGACCGGACCAAGCCGCTGCAGGACAGCGGGGAGTGCGGCACGCTGACCCGCAGCTGACGGGCGCTCAGGGGCGCCGCCGGGCCGCCTTGCGGGCCTCGCGTTCGGCGCGGGCGGCCCGGCGGCGGTGCCAGGTGGCGTTCTCCTGGTCGTAGGCGGCGCGCTGGAGGCCCTCGCCGGGGGCCTCGACCAGGCTGCGGGCGAAGTAGCTGGCCAGGGCGCCGGCGAAGCCGACCAGCCAGACTCCGGCCAGGGACTTCTCCTCGGCCATCCAGCCGGTCAGCGAGTCCTTGCCCTCGGTGAGGATCTTCCAGTTCCGCAGGCCGGCCAGGGCCGAGCAGACGCCGATGGCGAGCATCAGCAGCAGCGAGAGCGGGGCGGCCTCGGAGAGCCGGACGCCGGAGACGCCCAGCCGCAGCGCGAGCGCCCCGGCGGTGGTGGCCGCGAGGGCGCCGAGCGAGACCGCGGCGCGGCGCAGCCAGTAGCCGGTGCCGCGGTGGACCCAGGTGGTGCCGAAGTAGCGGATCGGCCGGGGGGCGGGTGCCCCGTCCGCGGTGCTGGTCGGTCCCGCCGTGCTCGTCGTCGTCACGGTCCGATTATCACCACGAGCGGGGGCCCGCCCCGGGAGCAACGCGCTCCGGAGCGGGCCCCGGGCCCGGAAGGGGTCAGCCGAGCTTGGAGACGTCCCGGACGGCGCCCTTGTCGGCGGAGGTGGCCATCGCCGCGTACGCCTTGAGCGCGGCCGAGACGTGCCGCTCGCGGGTCTTCGGGCGGTAGCCGCCCTCGGACTCCAGCTTGAGCCGGCGCTCGTGCAGTTCCTCGAAGGAGACGTCGAGGTTGATGGTGCGGGCCGGGATGTCGATGGTGATCGAGTCGCCGTCCTCGACCAGCGCGATGGCGCCGCCGGAGGCCGCCTCCGGGGAGATGTGGCCGATCGAGAGGCCGGAGGTGCCGCCGGAGAACCGGCCGTCGGTGATCAGCGCGCAGGCCTTGCCCAGGCCGCGGCCCTTGAGGAAGGAGGTCGGGTAGAGCATCTCCTGCATGCCGGGGCCGCCCTTGGGGCCCTCGTAGCGGATGACCACCACGTCGCCCTCGGTGATCTCCTTGCGGAGGATCTTGTCGACCGCCTCGTCCTGGGACTCGCAGACCACGGCCTTGCCCTGGAAGCGCCAGATCGACTCGTCCACGCCGGCGGTCTTCACCACGCAGCCGTCCTCGGCGATGTTGCCGTAGAGCACGGCGAGGCCGCCCTCGACCGAGTAGGCGTGCTCGACGCTGCGGATGCAGCCCCCGGCGGCGTCGGTGTCCAGGGTGTCCCAGCGCTCGGACTGGCTGAACGCCTCGGCGGAGCGGACGCAGCCGGGGGCCGCGTACCAGAGGTCGACGGCCTCGGCGGAGGCCGAACCGCCGCGGACGTCCCAGGTCTTCATCCACTCGGCGAGCGAGTCGGAGTGCACGGTGTGCACGTCCTCGTGCAGCAGGCCGCCGCGGTACAGCTCGCCGAGGATGGCGGGGATGCCGCCGGCCCGGTGCACGTCCTCCATGTAGTAGGCGCCGTTCGGGGCGACCTTGGACAGGCACGGCACCTTGCGGGAGATCCCGTCGATGACCCGCATGTCGAAGTCGACCCCGGCCTCCTGGGCGGCGGCCAGCAGGTGCAGGATCGTGTTGGTGGAGCCGCCCATCGCGATGTCCAGCGCCATCGCGTTCTCGAACGCGGCGCGGGTGGCGATGTTGCGCGGCAGCACCGACTCGTCGTCGCCGCCGTAGTAGCGGTTGGTGATCTCGACGACGGTGCGGCCGGCCTGCTCGTACAGGGCGCGGCGGCCGGTGTGGGTGGCCAGCAGCGAGCCGTTGCCGGGCAGCGAGAGGCCGATCGCCTCGGTCAGGCAGTTCATCGAGTTCGCGGTGAACATGCCGGAACAGGAGCCGCAGGTCGGGCAGGCGTTCTCCTCGATGATCGAGATGTCCGCGTCGGAGACGTTCTCGTTCACCGCCTGGGAGATCGCGTCGACCAGGTCGAGCTTGCGGACGGTGCCGTCGACCAGGGTGGCCTTGCCGGCCTCCATCGGGCCGCCGGAGACGAAGACCGTCGGGATGTTCAGGCGCAGCGCGGCCATCAGCATGCCGGGGGTGATCTTGTCGCAGTTGGAGATGCAGATCAGCGCGTCGGCGCAGTGCGCGTTGACCATGTACTCGACCGAGTCGGCGATCAGGTCGCGCGAGGGCAGCGAGTACAGCATGCCGTCGTGGCCCATGGCGATGCCGTCGTCGACCGCGATGGTGTTGAACTCGCGCGGGATGCCGCCCGCCTGCTTGATCGCCTCGGAGACGATCCGGCCGACCGGCTGCAGGTGGGTGTGGCCCGGGACGAACTCGGTGAAGGAGTTGGCGACCGCGATGATCGGCTTGCCGAAGTCCTCGCGGGCTACGCCCGCGGCGCGCAGAAGGGCGCGCGCGCCCGCCATGTTGCGACCCTGGGTGACCGTGTTGGACCTCAGCTGGGGCATCGTTGCCGCTCCTTCAGGAGACTTTCGGGATCCGTCGAGCCTACGCCCGCACCGGCCGCTCCCGGACCCGGTGTCCGCGATGCGGTCAGTGCGGGCGCGCCGTCGGACGCCCCGGCCGGACCGGACCACGGCTCCGGACCACGGCTTGGGACTACGGCTTGGGCAGCACGTACACGTCCAGCAGGTAGGGCTCGGTGACCTCGCCGTCCGGGAAGTCGGCGAGCAGCGCCGCCCGTTCCGCGGCCAGGACCGGGGCCCGCTGCTCCGGTTCCAGCACCGCGAAGTACGAGCGGGAGGTGAGGTCGTCGATCACCTGGTCCACCGGGACGCGCCGCTCCCAGCGCAGCCGCGCGGAGCGCACCTCCAGGCCCGAGGCCGTCAACTTCTCGGGCCTGGCGTTCACCCCTCCGTTGTGGTGGTACGTGTCCGGCAGGGCCGCCGTCAGCCGCTCCTGCTGGGCGGCCAGCCAGGGCACCTCGTAGTCCTTGACGTTCCACCACACCGCCAGTGCCCCGCCCGGGCGCAGCACCCGCACCGCCTCCGGGACCGAGCGCTCCGGCTCGGTCCAGTGGAACGCCTGGGCGTACGTCACCAGGTCCACCGAGGCGTCGTGGAACGGGAGTTCGTCGCCCACGGCCTTCACCACCGGGATCTGCGGGCTGACCTCGCGCAGCACCGCGGCCATCCCGGGGCTGGGCTCGACCGCGACCACCCGGGCGCCGCGCCCGGCCAGCAGCCGGGTGGCGATGCCGGTGCCCGCGCCGACGTCCAGCACGTCGGCGCCGGCCAGCGGGCGGCCGGCCAGCCGCTCCAGCTCGTCGAACAGCTCGTCCGGGTAGGACGGCCGGGCGGCCTGGTACTGCGCGGCCACCGGGCCGAAGGAGTTGGCGTGCGCCTTGGCGTCGTACACGAGTGGGTTCCCCTGTTCGGTCACGGTGTCCTCCTCAGGCCCAGCTGCGCGAGCAGAGCACCAGGTGGTAGCCGTCCGGGTCGCGCACGGTGACGCCGTGCTCGTCCCAGTACGGGTTGTGCGCGGCGACCCGGGTACCGCCGGCCTCGACCAGCCGCGCCACCAGCGCCTCGTCCACCGGGCCGCCGAGGTAGAGCACGAACAGGTCGTCGGCGGTCGGGGTGGGCTCCAGCGGGCGCTCCGGGTCGAGCGTCAGCTCGAAGTGCCAGCCGCCGCCCGGGAAGCCGACCATCACCAGGTCGTGCTCGCCGGGCACCCGCTCGGTGGTGCGCCACAGCACCGACAGGCCCAGGCCCTCGGTCCAGAAGCGTTCGGCGGCGGCCAGGTCCCGGGAGGGGCGGGCGTGCCGGACGTGGGTGGCGGGGCCGATCACGCGAGTTCCGCCTGCCACACCGGGCTGTCCACGTAGTGGTTGTCGTAGCGCTCCGCCGAGGCGCGGATCTCCGCCGGGTCGGCCTCGCCGCGCGTCACCCGGCCCAGCAGGCGCAGGTAGTCGAAGCGGCCCAGGCCCGGGGTGAAGGTGAACAGCACGTCCGCGGTGCGGCCCTTCGCGGCGGCGAAGGCGTGCGGGGTGCGCGGCGGCACCGCCAGGAAGTCGCCCTGCTCCAGCAGCACCACCCGGTCGTCGACCAGCACCCGCAGGGCGCCGTCCAGCACGAAGAACAGTTCGGTGGCGCGGGTGTGGAAGTGCGCGGGGGCGCCGACCGCGCCCTCGGCGAAGCTGGAGCGGTAGGTGGTGTGCTCGGCGTTCTCGCCCAGCAGCGCGATCACGCTGCTCGGGTCCGCGCAGGTCTCGGCCTCGTGGGCGCGCACCGGTTCGACCGGGGTTCCGTTGATCATGTGGCCGACCCTAGGCCGAACTCCCCCGCCGCGCACACGCTTTGTGAACAGAGGGCCCGTCAGCTCCCGGGCCGCGCGGTGGCCAGGTGCAGCCGGGTGAAGGCCAGCGCCTCGGCCAGGTCGGCCTCCCGCTCGGCGGGGCCGCCGGACTTGCGGGTGTTGACCTCCAGCACCACGTGCCCGTCGAAGCCGGTGCGGGCCAGCCGCTCCAGCAGTTCCGCGCACGGCTGCTTGCCGCGCCCCGGGATCAGGTGCTCGTCCTTGCCCGAGCCCGAGCCGTCCGCCAGGTGCACGTGCGCCAGCCGGTCGCCCATCCGGTCGACCAGTCCGAGCGCGTCGGTGCGGGAGGTCGCCGCGTGCGACAGGTCGACGGTGAAGTGCCGGTACGCCTCGTCCGTGACGTCCCAGCCCGGCGCGTACGCCAGCACCTCGCGGTCCCGGTAGCGCCACGGGTACATGTTCTCCACCGCGAACCGGACGTCGGTCTCCCCGGCCATCCGGTCCACCCCGGTCACGAAGTCCCGCGCGTACTGCCGCTGCCAGCGGAACGGCGGGTGCACCACCACGGTGTCCGCGCCGAGCCGCTCGGCCGCCCGCCGGGCCCGCACCAGCTTGGTCCACGGGTCGGTGGTCCACACCCGCTGGGTGATCAGCAGGCAGGGCGCGTGCACCGCCAGGATCGGCACCGCGTACCGGTCGGAGAGCCGGCGCAGCGCCTCCACGTCCTGGCTCACCGGGTCGTTCCAGACCATCACCTCGACGCCGTCGTACCCCAGCCGGGCGGCCAGCTCGAACGCCGTTTCGGTGGTCGACGGGTACACCGACGCGGTCGACAGCGCGACCTTGGTGTCCGGCACGTGCAGCGCCGGGTGCGGCGGCAGCACCAGCCGGTCCGTGGTGCGCAGCAGCGGCGCCCGCTCCAGCTTGCGCCGCGCCGCCCGGGCGGCCCGGGCCGCCTTCGACGGCAGAGGGCCGCGCCCCGTCCTCCGCCCGCCCGCTGAATCCGCCACGTCCACCAGGTTAAACGCACCGCACCGCACCGCCGGATATCCGGTGGTGCGGTGCGGGGTGCGGCGGTGCGGGCGGTCACTTCGCGGCGGCGGGCTCCAGGACGGTGAACGCCTTGGGGATGTAGCCGGGCGAGGGGACGCCGTACTCGTAGCCGGTGACGCCGTCGACCAGCAGGTCGTAGACGCCCGGGGAGACGCCCTCGGAGTCGATCCGGACCTTCAGGGTGGTGCCGTCCGGGCCGGCCGAGAGCGGGGTGATCCTGAGCGGGGTGACCCGCTCGCTGGGCATCAGGAAGTGGAAGCGGCTGCTCATGCTGAGCCCGGTGCCCTGGATGGTCACCTCGGTCTGCGTGTCCATCGGGGCCGAGTTCGGGGTCAGCGTCCGCGGGACGCCGGAGCGCTCGGTGCCCGTCCCGGCCCGGGTGCCGCCGATGGTGTAGGCCAGCGGGGTCCTGGCGGTGCCGGGGCCGAACAGCAGCACCGCGTGGCCGGTGCCCGCGCCGCTGTAGGCGCAGGTGTAGGACTCGACGCCGGAGGACACGCACTTGTAGGGGTTGGTCTGGTCGGACCAGTTCTCCCGGCCCGCCATGCCCAGCATCAGCTGGTCGTCCGGGTTGCCGGTGTCGGCGTGCAGGTCGATCTTCAGGTCCTGCCCGGCCTTCATGTCGAGCACCGCGCAGTAGACGGTGTCCGTGTCGGTGAGCGTCCCGGTCCGCTGCGGGAAGGCGTCGACGGAGACCGGGTGGGCGGCGCACTCCGGCGCCCAGCCGGCCGCGGTGGCCAGCTTCCAGATGTCCACCGTGGGCCTGGGCATCGCGCTGACCTGGCTGTACGGGGTCAGCACCACCAGGTGGCGGCCGGCGCCGGCGACCCGGCAGTCGGGGCCCCAGCCGTGGCAGAGCAGCCCGCCCGCGGCGTCCACCACGTTCACCATGGTGGCCTGGCCGCCGACGGCGTGCCGGGCCTCGACCTGGAACAGGTCGCCGGCGGCGGAGGTGAACGGGACGCAGTGCGCGTCGGTGGACGTCTCGAAGCCGACCTCGGTGGCCCGGCCACCGACCTGGCCGGACGGCTCGGCCAGGTCGCAGACCGCGGACGCGGTGGCGTCCCGGCGGGCGACCGTGAAGTCCGAGAAGTCCTGGTCGGAGAAGAGCACCGCGGTGTAGGCGCCGACCGGCGTGGTGCACACGCCCGCCGCGCCGGAGAAGATCCGGCAGGTCTCCCGGCCGGTGGCGTCGACCAGCCGCAGGCTGGAGTTCACCAGGCTGGTGCTCCCCAGCCGGTAGCCCACCAGCTCGCGGGCGGGGTGGTCGGCCGGGACGGTCAGGCAGGCCATCCGGCCCACCGCCGACACCGTGCCCGCCTGGCTCTTGCCGTTGCCGTAGGCCGAGGCGGCCCACGGGGCGCAGGTGGAGGTGTCGCCGAGCCGCTGGACCACCAGCCGGAAGTCGGCCGCCCGGTTGGAGACCATCACGACCCGGAACGGGCCGGTGCCGGACAGCCGGCACAGCTGGTCGGCGTAACTGGCCGCGCACTTCACCGCACCGGTGGCGTCCAGCACCGCGGGGGCGACGCTGGTGCCGTCCTCGGGCGTCCGGTTCATCAGGTAGACGGCCTCGCCGGCCGCGGTCGGCAGGGTCAGGCAGCGGTCCTGCCCGATCGCGCCGAAGGAGTCCACGGCCGAGCCGGAGGTCAGCTGGTCGTCCCGGACGGGGGTGCAGCCCCGGGTCTCGGTGGCCGAGCGGAGCACCACCCCGTTCGCCTGCTGGGGGATGTCCGGCCGCACCGTGTAGGTGTAGTCGCCGGCCGTCAGGTCGCAGTCCCCGGTCTTGCAGACCTCGGTGCCGTCGGCCGTGTACACGTGGCCGAACGCCACCCCGTTCGGGTAGAGCCCGCGGTAGGAGTAGTGGCCGTCGGCGGGGACCCGCAGGATCCGGCAGCGCGCGGTGTCGGCCAGCGCGACGTCCTCGCCGTAGGCCTGCGGCTGCACCACCGGGCAGCCCTGCGGCTGCGAGAGCCGGGACAGCGCCAGCTGGTAGGTGCCCTCCACGCCATCGCCGCGCTGGACGACCGCCCGGTACGGGCCGGTGCCGGTGAGCGCGCAGTCCAGGTAGGCGTTGCCGTCGGTGCGGCAGACCGCCTTGCCGGTGCCGTCGAACAGGGTCGCGTCGACGTAGCGGCCGTCGTCGGGGCGCAGCAGCCGGACCCGCTCGCCCGGGGCGAAGTCGGCGGCGTAGCAGTTGCCCGCCAGGCCGGCCGGCACGGCGCCGCTGTAGACGGTGGGGGCGCCCAGCGTGCGGTCGGCGGCGGTGACCGTCACGCAGTCGTCGCCGGAGAGCACCGCCAGGTAGGACAGCGAGATCTTGACCGGGTCCGCGCTGTGGCTGTTGATCCGCAGCGTGTAGTCACCGGCCGGGCCGCTGGTGCACCGGGCCGGGCCGCCGAACTCGTAGGTGCTCGGCGAGACGTCGCACGGCATCTGAGTGCCGTCCGGGGCGTACAGCCGGGGCGGCGTCCCGTACAGCGGGGTGACCAGCTGGACGATCACCAGGTCGTCGGCCTTCGGCAGCCGCAGCGTGAAGGAGGTGTCGGTGTTCGGGGCGATGCGGCAGGACACCACGGTGTGCGGCGCCAGCGCGGCCGGGCAGGCGCCCGAGGCGGACGGGCTCGGCGTCGGGGTCGGCGTCGTGGTGGGGGTGGGCGTCGGCGTCGGGCCCGGCGTCGGCGTCGGGGTCGGGGTCGGGGTCGGGGTCGGCGTGCTGCCGGAGTTGCCCGAGTTACCGGAGTCGCCCGAGTTGCCGATCTGGACGGCGCTGTTCCCCCCGCTGCGGCCACCGGACGGACCGGACGAACCGGTGGACCCGGTCCAGCCGGTCCACCCGGTCCAGCCGGTGCCGTCGTCGGAGCCCTCGTCCGTGCCGTCGTCGGCGCCGGTGGAGCCGGTGCCCGTGCCGTCGGTCGGGGTGGCCGTCGGCTCCGGCGTGGCGGGGGCGGTCGGGGACGGCGTGGCGGTCGCGGGCGGCAGGGCCGACGGCGACGCGCTCGCGGAGTCGGTGGCGGACGGGCTCGGCGCACCGGCCGCCGCGGTGGGCGAGGTGTCCTTCCCGGGAAGCAGGACGGCCAGCGCCACCAGGACGGCGAGCACCAGCGCCCCGGCGGTGCTCAGCACCACCGCTCTGTAGCGGCGGTCGGACGGCAGAACGGACAACGACATTCCCCCCACGAGCAAAACCCCGGCAAAACAAGCGGAGTGTAGCGATACGCGCCCGAACGAGGGGAGGGTTATTTCGTACTTGTTCGAACTGATACCCGGTCAGGCTTCGATCGCCACCCGGCCCTCGTGCCCGTCCATCGCGTCCAGCCGCCGCAGGATGATGCCCTCGCGCAGCGCCCACGGGCAGATGTCCAGCTCCTCCAGGCCGAACAGGTCCATCGCGGCGTCCGCGACCAGTGCCCCGGCCAGCAGTTGGCGGGCCCGGCCGAACGAGACGCCGGGGATCTGGGCGCGCTCGGCGGGCGTCATCGCGGCGAGCCGGGGCAGCCACGCGGAGAGGCCGGAGCGGGTGAGCCGGCGCGGGACGCGCACGCCCGCGCCCTCGGGGGCGGCGCCGGTCATCCGGGCCAGCTGCTTGAAGGTCTTGGAGGTGGCCACCGAGTGGTCCGGCGCCCCGAGCCGGGCGAAGTCGCCGACCGCGCCGGCGATCTCGGCCCGGATGTGCCGCCGCAGTTCGCGCAGGTCGCCCGGGTCGGCGATCTCGCCGGGCAGCCGGGAGGTGAGCCGGCCGGCGCCGAGCGGCAGCGAGGTGGCGACGTCGGGCTGCTCGTCGAGGCCGCAGGCGATCTCCAGCGAGCCGCCGCCGATGTCCAGGTTGAGCAGCCGGCCCGAGGACCAGCCGAACCAGCGGCGGACGGCCAGGAAGGTCAGCCGGGCCTCGTCCTGCCCGGACAGCACGGTGAGCGCGACGCCGGTCTCCTCCTCGACCCGGCGCAGCACCTCCTCGCCGTTGCTGGCCTCGCGGACCGCGGAGGTGGCGAACGGCAGCAGGTCCACGACGCCCTTGTCCTCGGCGACCCGGAGCGAGGAGGCGACCATCGAGACCAGCCGCTCGATCCCGGCCCCGCTGATCACCCCGTCGTCCTCCAGCAGCTCGGCGAGGCGCAGTTCGGCCTTGTGGGAGTAGGCGGGCAGCGGGGCCGCGCCGGGGTGGGCGTCCACCACGAGGAAGTGGACGGTGTTGGAGCCTACGTCGAGCACACCGAGTCGCATGACCGTCCAACCTAGCCCACCCCGGTGACCGCCGGGGATACGGACGGGGTCAGAGCATCCCGTCCCAGAGCTGCTCGACGATCACGGCCCACCAGTTCTCCGGGCCGCGCAGCGCGGTGCGGTCCAGCGCGGCCAGCGCCCACTGGAACTCGGCGACCGCCGGGCCGGCCTGCTCGGGCGGCAGGTCGCGCAGCCGGGGGCGGCGTTCGGCGAGCAGCGCCAGGCAGCGGAGGAAGGCGGTCAGGTCGGCGTTGCAGTAGCGGGCCTCGCAGGTGTCCGGGTCGACCGCCCGGACCCGGCCCTGCGCGGTGTCGACGGTGAGCAGCGCCCAGCCGTCGGTGCCGATCAGGCGCTGGCCGAGCAGCGCGGCCCGGGCGGCGGCGGTGGCCCGGCGGCCCCGGCCGAGCGCGGCCAGGTGCTCGGTGAGGTCGGGCAGCGGCGGGGCGGCCTGCTCGGCGATGCCGTCGGCCTCCGGCAGGTACAGGGTGAAGAAGCCGGGGGCCTCGCGCGGCAGGCCGGTGCGGCACAGCGGGCGGCCGACGGCCTCGGGCAGGTCGGCGGCGAGCACCTCGGCCTGCTCGAAGCGGCGCACCCCGTCCTCGCCGAACAGCGCGGCCAGCCGCTTGCCGAGGCCGGTCTCGTCCTCGGGCTGGGCGGGCGGCACCGCGGGCGGGAACGGCACCCGGTTGTAGGCGCTGCGGGAGCGGGCCGCCAGGGCCCGCACGGCGGCCGCCCGGTGGTCGTGGCGCGGCCCGTACGGCTGCTCGAACTCCAGCCGCACGCCCGGGAGTTGCTCGGCGACGGCCTGCTCGGAGTAGCTGCCGGGGAGCATCGACAGCCGCAGGTCGGTGCGGAGCGCGACCAGCCTCTCGGCCGGGACGCCCTGCGCGGCGAGCTGCTGCCGGGCGCGCAGCGCGGGGTGCGGGTGGCCGTGCGCGGAGCGGACGGTCAGCGACTGCGGCCGGTCCTTGTCGTCCAGGTAGCTCAGGGTGGCCCGGGTGCCCGGGCCGGTGACCGGCGGCAGCGCCGGGTTGTGGCTGCCCGCGCCGAGCCGGTCGCGGTGCAGCTGCTCCACCACCGGCACCGGGACGGACGGGTAGACCACGAGTTCGCCGGTGACCCGGTCGACCACGGCGCAGGCCGCGCCGATCTCCTCGGGGGCCCGGCGGGCGCCGGTCAGCGGGTCGGTGAGGACCGGCGCGGGCTCGGGCCAGAGCACCCAGCCGAGGTCGAACTCGTGGCACCTGACAGGCCGCGCCCCCTCCTGCGGGAGGTCGCCGTTGACCCAGCGGTGGGCGGTGGCGAGGGCCTGCTCGCGGGTGATCATCGGCTGGTGCTCCCGGTGGTGGTGCGGTGGATGGTGAGCCGGGAGCGCGGCGGCGCGGGCCGGTCGGCGGGGGCGGCCTCCTCGGCGGCCCCGTCCGTTCCGGCCTCCGGCCCGGCCGCGCCGACCAGGGCGGGCTCCCGCTCGGGGGCGTGCTCCGGGACGGCGACGGTGGCGGGCAGCGGCGCGGTCAGGTCGATCGGCCGGTCGGCGGCGTCCACCGCGATCGCCCACAGGCCGTGGTCGGCCGGGTAGAGCGGGGTGGGCGCGGCGTAGCCGGTCTGGTGGTCCAGGTAGCTGAGCACGCCCTTGTGGTTGACGGCGTTCCAGGTGTGCGAGCGGCCGAACGCGTCGACGGTGAGCAGCACCGCGCGGGTGCCGGTGCCGTGGGCGAGCAGGGCCTGGCCGAGCCTGCCGTGGGCGTCGGTGCCGTCGCCGAGGTCCAGGAAGCGGGTGCCGAGCTCCAGTTCGGCGCGGTCGCGGCCGCCGCGCTCGCCGGCCGGGCCGTCGGGCAGCCGGGGCGCGGCGCAGGTCGGGACGCCGCCGAGGGTGTCCACGGCGGACAGCGACACGTCCACGCAGTTGTTGGCGCGGCCGCTCTCGGCGGGGCCGCCGCCGTTGAGCACCTCGATCCACTCGCCGACCATCGGGTCCGGCGCGGGCACCGGGGTGCGGCGCACCGCCTCGGCCTGGTGCGCCGGGTCGACCGGGCCCAGACCGCCGGGCAGGCCGTACGGGCGGCTGTCGGCCAGGGTCCGCTCGCGCTCGCCGGTCGGCAGCGGGCCCGCGACGCCGGAGCGCCGCCCGCCCGCGATCACCAGCCAGGCCGCGGACGCCTGCCCGGGGTGCACCGGCAGGCCCTGGTCGTCCTGGCCCGCCTGGCGCCGGACGTCCGGCAGCGGCTCGTAGCCGCGCGCCGGGGTGCCGGGCGCGTGCTGGCCGATCCCGCCGCCGCCCGCGGGCGGCACCGGGACGCCCGCCACCGGCCGGCCGCCGACCGGGGTCTGGCCGACCCCGATCACCGCGGCCGAACCGCCGGACGCACCGGCCGTGCCGGGGGTGCCGACCACACCGACCGCCCCGGGGGCGCCGGCCGCACCGGCCGCGCCGCCCACCGGGCCCGCCACCGCGCCGGGCGCACCGGGAGCCCCCGGGGCGCCGGGCACCGCCGCCGCGCCGCCGGGAGCGGCGCCGACCGGCCCGCCCACCGGGCCCGCCCCGGCCACCGGGGCGCCCGGTACCGGCGTGCCCGCCGGGATGCCGCCGCCGACCGGGGCGGACCCGCCGCCGCCGACCGGGCCGAGCTGGAACGAGGAGCCGCCCGAGGAGCCCGAGCCGCCGAAGGACGAGCCGGGGTCCGCGGCGTGGTGACCGCCGCCGCCCCCGTACGAGCCGCCGCCGGTCGACCAGACGTCGCCGCCGACCACCGGCGGGGCGCTCGGCGCGGGCGGCGCCAGCACCGAGTCGACGTGCACCGACAGCGGCCCGCGGTCCGGCGCGCTGTGGCCGCCGCCCCCGCCGCCGCCGTAGGAGCCGCCACCGTCGTAGGAGCCGCCGCCGTCGTACGAACCGCCGCCGCCCCCGTACGAACCGCCGCCGGACGGGCCGTTGTACGCGGGCCCCGAGGAGCCGCCGTAGGAGACGCCGTGCGAGCCGCCGCCCTGGTAGCCGCCGCCGCGGTGCCCGCCGGTGTCGGACTGGCCGTACTGCGGGCGGTCGCCCAGCGCGCTCTGGGTCACCCCGGACACCGTGTCGGTGACGCCGGTGACGCCGTCGGTGACGCTGCCGGTCAGGTCGGTGAGCAGGCCGCCGGGGCCCTGGGCGCCGTGGCCGCCGCCCGTCCCGTTGCCGTTGCCCGTGCCGTTCGGGCCGCCGTGGCCGTGGCCGTGCTGCGGGCCGTCCTGGAACGGGCCGCCGTTCTGCTGCTGGCCGTCCAGCACGGTGACCGGCTTGCCGTCGGCGCCGAGCAGTTCCTGCGGGCGGCCGTCCGCGCCGAACTGGACCACCTGCCCGCCCGGGCCGGTGGCCCGGCCCGAGGCGTCCACGGTGACCGGCTGGCCGTCCTGGCCCGCCAGCAGGTGGCCCTTCTGGTCGGCGACCAGGCCGGAGACCTGGGTGCCGTCGGCCGCCATCATCACCGGGTGGCCGTCGTCGCCGAGTTCGGGCTTGCCGTTGAGGCCGAGCGCCAGCGTGATGCCGGTGCCGAGGATCGCGCCGCCCAGGCCGACCAGCAGCGGCTTGCCGTTCGAGCCGAGCAGCGGCTTGCCGTCCTCGCCCATCGCCACGCCGCTGACCGGGGTGCCGTCGGGGCCGACCAACTGCTGCTTGCCGTCCGGGCCCTGGGTGACGGTCAGGCCGTCGACGCCCTTGACCCGCTGCCCGTCCTCGCCGACCAGCACCGGGTTGCCGTGCCGGTCGGTGCGGATCGTGCCGTCGGCCTTGACGTCCGCGTGCAGGCCGGCGACCGAGGCCACCTCCACCGAGCGGGCCACGCCGGCCTTCGCCAGCGCCCCGGTGACCTGCCCCGAGCGGGCCGCCATCGAGGACTCGCGCTGCTCGCCGTGCAGGCCCCGCCCGTCGGCCTGGGCGATCCGCTCCAGCGCGACCAGCGGCGGCTCCTTGGCCAGCGACTTGGCGGCCTCGCCCATGTCCCGGCCGAGCTGGTCCAGCAGCTGGCCGATCTTCACCTTGGCGTGCTCGACCGCGGCCAGTTCCTCGGCCTCGGCGGCGACCTCCTTCACCGCGCCGACCACCGCGCCGACCGCGCCGGTGACCAGCCCGCCCAGTCCGGTGGCGGCCTCCTTGCCGGCCTGCGCGATGTCCGCCTTGGCCTTGGCCTCGGCCGCGTCCGCCGCCCGGATCTTCTCGGTCAGCTCGGTCAGCACCGCGATGATGTCGGCCTTGGCCTGGTCGGCCGCCCCGGCCGCCTTGTCCAGGGCCGCGGCCACCAGCGCGGCCGCCGCGGCGGCGTCGTCCAGCTGGCCGCGCCCGCCGCCGCTGAACTGCCGCCAGTGGTCGGCGAACGCCTCCACCGCGGGGCCCTTGTTCTCGCCCGCCACCCGCTGCGCGGAGGCCGCGCCGCGGGCCACCAGGGCGTCCGCCTCCGACCCGAACTCGCGCCACAGGCCCGCCGCCCGGCGCAGCCCGTCCTCGTCCGCCTGCGGCCACGCGTGGCCGGTCCGCGCCAGCGCGGGGGCGAGTTCCTCCGGCAGGTTCCTGGACACGTGCTCCCCCTTCGGGTGGTACGGCTCGGCGCGCGCAGCGGCCCGCCAGGTGGTCTGACTCCGGTTCAGGCCCGACCGGTTGCGGTCGGGTGGTTCAGCGAGGGCGCGTTGAAGTCCGCGCTGATGTCCTGGTCGGTGCGCTCGCTGCGGTCCGCCATCGTGTGCAGCCCCTGACCGATCCGGCCCAGCCGCTCCGACAGCCCCTGCAACCCGGCCAGCACGCCCTCCCGGGCCTCGCCGTACGCCGTACCGAACGGCTGTCCCGGCTGGTCCGAGCCCCACGGCGCGCCCAGCGCCGCCAACCCGCTCTCCAACTGCTTCGCCGCACTACCGAACTCGTCCGAGATCTTCTCGAACTCCCGTCCCTCGCCGTGGAGTTCCCACGACCGGATGACGACCTCGTCGCCCATCTGCACTCCCCCGTGCAAGGGCGCTCGTGCGCCCGACCTACCGGCTGGGCCATCCTAGGACCACTCCCCGGCCCCCGCCGACCGGCCGACGGCGCTTTTCACAGGCGTTTCACCTTCGCACCCGCCCGAACCGGGACGAATCCCCCCGAGTCGGACGAACCACCGGCAAAGCCGCGCCGCCGCACCCCGGACCGGCCCGTCCAGGCCCTACCCTTACCGGGTGGCACCAGCTGACAGCACCAAGCGCAAGAAGACCGAGAAGCCCGCCAAGGCCGCCAAGGCCGCCAAGGCCAAGGGCTCCGTCGTCGACCTGGCGATGCCCACCGTCCGCGAAGTCGCCCTCGACTTCCCGCGCGCCTGGGTCGAGTTCACCGACCCCGCCGACGAGGACCAGGTGTTCCGCTGCGACCTCACCTGGCTCACCTCCCGCTGGGGCTGCATCTTCGGCAAGGGCTGCCACGGCATCCAGCCCGGCCGCGGCGCCTCCGACGGCTGCTGCACCCTCGGCGCCCACTACTCCGACGAGGACGACGAGCAGCGCGTCGCCGGGCACGCCGCCCGGCTCACCCCCGACATCTGGGAGCACCACGCCGAGGGCACCGACGCCAGGGGCCGGATCCGCCGCGACGGCGGCATCACCATGTTCGACGAGGACGGCGACCGCCAGACCCGCCGGGTGAACGGCGCCTGCCTGTTCCTCAACAGCCCCGGCTTCCCCGGCGGCGCCGGCTGCGCCCTGCACGTCCTCGCCCTGCGCGAGGGCCTGGAGCCGCTGGAGACCAAGCCCGACGTCTGCTGGCAGCTCCCGGTCCGCCGCACCTACGACTGGATCGACCGCCCCGACGACACCCGCTACCTCCAGGTCTCCATCGGCGAGTACGACCGCCGCGGCTGGGGCCCCGGCGGCCACGACCTGCACTGGTGGTGCACCGGCTCCCCCGAGGCGCACAACGCCCCCGACCCGGTCTACGTCTCCTACCGCCCCGAGCTCACCGAACTCATGGGCCCCGCCGCGTACGACCAGCTGGTCGCCCTCTGCAAGGCCCACGACACCCGCCTCGCCCCGCACCCGGCGGACAACGCCTAGCGGGGGCCGGTCACTTGTCGATGTCGCCGACCACGAAGAACATCGACCCCAGGATCGCCACCATGTCCGCGACCAGCGTCCCCGGCAGCAGTTCGGTCAGGGCCTGGATGTTGTTGAAGGACGCCGAGCGCAGCTTGAGCCGCCACGGCGTCTTCTCGCCGCGCGACACCAGGTAGTACCCGTTCAGCCCGAGCGGGTTCTCGGTCCAGGCGTACGTCTCGCCCTCGGGGGCCTTGAGCACCTTGGGCAGCCGCAGGTTGACCGGCCCGGCGGGCAGTTCCGCCAGCCGGTCCAGGCAGGCGTCGGCGAGGTCGAGCGCGTTGGCGGTCTGCTCCAGCAGGCACTCGAACCGGGCCAGGCAGTCGCCCTCCTCCCGGACGGCGACCTTCAGCACGTCCCGCAGCTCCCCGTACGCGAGGTAGGGCTCGTCGCGGCGCAGGTCGAAGTCGACGCCGCTGGCCCTGGCGATCGGCCCGCTGACGCCGTACGCGTGCACGTGCTCGCGGGAGAGCACGCCGACGCCCGCGGTGCGGCCGCGGAAGATCTCGTTGCCGAGGACGAGGTCCTCGAAGACCGGCAGCTGGCCGCGGACCACGCCGACCGCGCGGCGGACCCGGCCGAGCCAGCCGGCCGGCAGGTCCTCCTTGAGGCCGCCGACCCGGTTGAACATGTAGTGCATCCGGCCGCCGGAGGCCTCCTCCAGCACGTGCTGGAGCTCCTCGCGGCCGTTGAAGGAGTGGAAGATCGGCGTGATGCCGCCCAGTTCCAGCGGGTAGGAGCCGAGGAACATCAGGTGGTTGAGGACCCGGTTGAGCTCGGCCAGCAGGGTGCGCAGCCACACCGCCCGCTCGGGCACCTCCATGCCGAGCATCCGCTCGACGGCCAGCACCACGCCCAGCTCGTTGGCGAACGCGGACAGCCAGTCGTGCCGGTTGGCCAGCATGATGATCTGCCGGTAGTCGCGGGCCTCGAAGAGCTTCTCCGCGCCGCGGTGCATGTAGCCGATCACCGGCTCGGCGCTGGTGATCCGCTCGCCGTCGAGCACCAGCTTCAGACGGAGCACGCCGTGCGTGGACGGGTGCTGGGGGCCGATGTTGAGCACCATGTCGGTGCTGCCGCCGTCGCCGGGGAGCGTCTGCGCGCCCGGGCCGATGCCGACCGTGGTCTCCGTCATGGCCGTCGCCTCCTTCTACGAGGGGAGAGTCTGCCATCCCGGCAGGCCCGCGAGGTCGTCCGGTACCGGCATGCGGACGGCCTGGACCAGCCAGTGGAACGCCCCCAGCCCGCCCGGGTCGGTCAGCTCGGCCGCCTCCCCGGCGCCGGACAGCGCCCGCAGGTACGCCGCCGGGTCGCTGCTCGCCAGCGCCAGCGGCGGCCGGGCGCCGCTGACGCCCAGCGCGCGCAGCGCCTCGCGCTGGGTGGTGAGCAGCGCCGGGTGCCCGGGCACGGCGGCCGCGTCGAGCGCGACGTGCGCGGTCAGGTCGCACGAGCCGTCCGGGACGGGCGGGCACTCGCGGCCGTCCCGGAACCCGGTCAGGGTGCCGAACGGCGGCCGGGCGGCCCGCAGGTGCGCGTAGTCGGCGGCCACCGCGAGGCCCTGCTCCAGGGCGCCGACCGCCCCGGCCCAGGCGGCGTCCCGCGGCCCGCCCAGCTCGACCCGCTCCCCGTCCGGCCACCAGCGCCCGGCCCAGGCGGCGTCCGCCTCCGCCAGCGGCCCGCCGGCCCGCTCGGTCCCGTCCGGCGCGACCTCCAGGTACCGCAGCCGCCCGTCCGGGCCGGGCTCGGCGACGTCCAGCGGGACGTTGTCCAGCCACTCGTTGGCGAACAGCAGGCCCCGGACGCCGGCCGGCGGTTCGGCCCGCCAGTCGACGTCCGCGGGCAGTCCGGCCGGGCGGTCGGCCAGCTCGACGGCCCGGAAGTCCACCCGTCCGCGCAGCCCGGCGGGCAGCAGCGCCCGCACCGCCAGGGTGAGTTCGCCCCGCCCGGCGCCCACGTCGACGAAGGCCAGCCGCTCCGGCCGGCCGAGCGCCGCGTCGACCCCCGCCAGCAGGCGGGCGATGGCGGCGGCGAACCGCGCGGAGGCGTGCACGGAGGTGCGGAAGTGCCCGGCGGGGCCCTCCGGCCTGCGGTAGAAGCCGCCGTCGGGCCGGTACAGGGCGTGTTCGATCGCGGGCCGCCACCGCTTCCATGTCATAGCGGGCGACGTTACCGGCCCGGCCCCGCCTCCACCCTGGGGAGTAGCCCCGGATCGACCTCGCGGCGGAGCAGAACGCCCTCCCGGACTCCCTACGCTGGAACCGTGCATCGACTCAACGCCTGGCTCCGCCGACATCCCATGGTCGTCGACTCGGCCTGGGCGCTGCTGGTGCTGATGCTCGGCGTGCTCGCCGCGGCCGAGTCGACCGGCCTGCCGGACGCCCCGATGCCGTCCTGGAAGCACTACACCGGCATCGCGGTCGCCTGCCTGCTGCCCGCCCTGATGGTGGTGCGCCGCCGCTGGCCGGACGCCACCACGGCGGCGGCCGTGGCGATCGGCCTCGGCCAGGTCGCGCTCCGCGTCGACCCCGGCGCCTCCAGCATCGCCTTCCTGGTCTTCGGCTACACCGGCGCCGCGTTCGGCCGCGCCTGGACGTCCCGGCTGGCGCTGGCCGCGAGCCTGGCGGCCGGCCCGCTGACGCTGTGGCGGCTGACGCCCGCCGAGCAGCGCGGGGACGGCTACAAGGCGGTGTTCCTGGCCGTCCTGATGACCACCCCGTTCGTGCTCTGCTGGGCCTGGGGCCGGCTCACCCGGGTCCGCCGCGCCTACCTGGTCGAGCTGGAGGACCGGGCCGCCCGGCTGGAGCGCGAGCGCGACGCCCAGGCCCAGGTCGCGGTCGCCGCCGAGCGCGCCCGGATCGCCCGCGAACTGCACGACGTGGTCGCGCACAACGTCTCGGTGATGATCGTCCAGGCCGACGGCGCCGCCTACGTGCTGGACTCCTCCCCGCAGCAGGCCAAGGAGGCGCTGGGCACCATCGCCTCCACCGGCCGCCAGGCGCTCGCCGAGATGCGCCGCCTGCTCGGCGTGCTGCGCACCGCCGACACGGCCGGCGAGTACGTGCCGCAGCCCGGCGTCGAGGAGCTCCCCGAGCTGCTGGAGCAGGTCCGCACGGCCGGTCTGCCGGTCGAGTTCACCGCCACCGGCGAGGTCCGCGAACTGCCCCGCGGCCTCGAACTGACGGTCTACCGGATCGTCCAGGAGGCCCTCACCAACGTCCGCAAGCACGGCGGCCCGAACGCCCGGGCCAAGGTCGCCGTCGACTTCCGCGACGGCGACCTGGAGGTCCTGGTCGAGGACGACGGCCGCGGCTCCACCAGCGAACAGCTCGCCGGCGGCACCGACGGCCTCGGCCACGGCCTGATCGGCATGCGCGAGCGCGTCGGTATGGTCAGCGGCAGCCTGGACGTCGGGCCCCGGCCCGGCGGCGGTTTCCGGATCCGGGCCGTCCTGCCCCTCAAAGCATCCAAATGAATGGAGACCGACCGATGCCGATCCGCGTGATGCTGGTCGACGACCAGGAACTGCTGCGCACCGGCTTCCGGATGGTCCTGCAGTCGCAGGGCGACATCGAGATCGCCGCCGAGGCGGGCGACGGCCAGCAGGCCCTCGACGTGCTGCGCACCGCCGAGGTCGACGTGATCCTGATGGACGTCCGGATGCCCCGCCTCGACGGCGTCCAGGCCACCCGCCGGATCTGCCTCGACGACCACGGCTCCCCGATCGAGCACGCCCCCCGGGTCCTCATCCTCACCACCTTCGACCTGGACGAGTACGCCTTCGCCGCGCTCAAGGCCGGCGCCTCCGGCTTCCTGCTCAAGGACGTCCCGCCGGTCGAACTGGTCGCCGCGATCCGCTCCGTGCACGGCGGCGACGCGGTGGTCGCCCCCACCACCACCCGCCGCATGATCGACCGCTTCGCCGAGGTCCTCCCCACCCCCGCCAGCACCCCCGGCTCCCCCGTCCTCGGCCCCCTCACCGACCGCGAGCGCGAGGTCTTCCTGCTCGTCGCCCAGGGCCTGTCCAACGGCGAGATCGCCGCCCGCCTGGTCCTCTCCGAAGCCACCGTCAAGACCCACGTCGGCCGCATCCTCGCCAAACTCGGCCTCCGCGACCGGGTCCAGGCCGTCGTCCTCGCCTACGAGAACGGCCTCGTCCGGGCCGGCGAGACCCCCTGACGGGGGCGGCGCTCCCCGGCTCCCGCACCCCGCCCGCCCACCCGTGCACCTCTCGCCCAGGTGCACCCGCGCCCGCCGCACCGGGCCTCCGAACCGAGCCCGCCCTCGGCGTCCGCACGGGCCGGAAACCCCCGTACCATTGACCGGTACGTCTGGTACCCCTAGAGGACTGGAACGGAAGAGTGCTGCCCGACTTCGGAGACCCCTCCGACCCCGGTAACCGCCCCGCCCGGCTCGCCGTCGGCGTCGTCGGCGCCGGCCGCGTCGGCCCCGCCCTGGGCGCCGCCCTGCAGCTCGCGGGCCACCGCGTCGTCGCCGCGTCCGGCGTCTCCACCGCGTCCCGCCGCCGCGCCGAGGCCCTGCTGCCGGGGGTGCGCCTGGTGACGCCCCCGCAGGTGATGGCGGCGGCGGACCTGGTGCTGCTGACCGTCCCGGACGACGCCCTGCCCGACCTGGTGCAGGGCCTGGCCTCGACCGGCGCCGTCCGCCCCGGCCAGCTGCTCGTGCACACCTCGGGCGCGCACGGCGTGGCCGTCCTGGAGCCGGCCACCCGCGCGGGCGCGCTGCCGCTGGCGCTGCACCCGGCGATGACCTTCACCGGCACCTCGGTGGACGTGGCCCGGCTGGCCGGCTGCCCGTTCGGGGTGACGGCCCCGGAGGAGCTCCGCCCGGTCGCCGAGGCGCTGGTGGTGGAGATGGGCGGCGAGCCGGCCTGGATCCCCGAGGAGGTCCGGCCGCTCTACCACACGGCCCTCGCGCACGGCGCGAACCACCTGGTCACCCTGGTCGCGCAGGCGATGGAGCTGCTCCGCACGGCGGGCGTCGCCGAGCCCGGCCAGCTGCTCGGCCCGCTGCTGGGCGCGGCCCTGGACAACGCGCTGCGCTCCGGCGACCTGGCGCTGACCGGCCCGGTGGCCCGCGGTGACGTCGGGACGGTGCGCACGCACCTGGGCCGACTCGCTACGGTGACCCCGGACATCGGCCAGGCGTACCGGGCGATGGCGCGGGCCACCGCCCAGCGCGCGGTGGCCAACGGCACGTTGAAGCCGGAGCCGGCGGCGGCGCTGCTGGACGTACTGAACGAGGAGAAGCACTGATGGCACGCGACAGGCGCCCGGCGAAGGCCCCGAAGGCGGCGAAGGTCCGCAAGGCGGTGCTGACCCGCACCGTGGACGAGTTCGAGGCCGCGTTCTGGCCGGACGAGCAGCCGGTGGACAACGCCGTGGTGATGACCATGGGCGCGCTGCACGCGGGCCACGCGGCGCTGGTGCGCGAGGCCCGCCGCCGGGTCGGCAAGGACGGCCGGGTCGCGGTGACGGTCTTCGTGAACCCGCTGCAGTTCGGCGCCGGCGAGGACCTGGACCGCTACCCGCGCACCCTGGACGAGGACGTCGCGCTGGCCGAGGAGATGGGCGCGGACGTGGTGTTCGCCCCGACCGTCGAGGAGATGTACCCGAACGGCGAGCCGCTGGTGCGGCTCTCCGCGGGCCCGATGGGCGAGGGCTTCGAGGGCGCCTCCCGGCCGGGCCACTTCGACGGGATGCTGACCGTGGTCGCCAAGCTGCTGCACATCACCGACCCGGACTTCGCGGTGTTCGGCGAGAAGGACGCCCAGCAGCTGGCGATCGTCCGCCGGATGGTCGCCGACCTGGACTTCGACGTGGAGGTGGTCGGCGTCCCGACCGTCCGCGAGGAGGACGGCCTGGCGCTGTCCTCCCGCAACCGCTTCCTCTCCGGGGCCGAGCGCGTCCAGGCGCTCGCCCTCTCCCGCGCCCTGTTCGCCGGCCGGGACGCCGGCGCGCAGGGCCCGAAGGCCGTCCGCGAGGCGGCCGCCGCCGTGCTCGACGGCGCGGACGGCGTCTCCCCCGACTACCTGGCCCTGGTCGACCCGCTGTCCTTCACCGAGGCGCCGGACGACTTCCAGGGCGAGGCGGTGCTCGCCGTCGCGGCCCGGGTCGGCTCGACCCGGCTGATCGACAACGTGAGCGTCATCGTCCGCTAACCCGGACACCAGGGCGGCCGGGCCCCCGGCCGCCCGCCCCTTCCCGGTACCAGCACCCTCAGGCATGCACTCACAGGAGGCGTGACCCATGCTCCGCACCATGCTCAAGTCCAAGATCCACCGTGCCACCGTCACCCAGGCCGACCTGCACTACGTCGGGTCGGTCACGGTCGACGAGGACCTGCTCGACGCCGCGGACCTGCTCCCCGGAGAGCTGGTCCACATCGTCGACATCAACAACGGAGCCCGGCTGGAGACCTACACCATCGCCGGCCCGCGCGGCTCGGGCGTCATAGGCATCAACGGCGCCGCCGCCCGCCTGGTCCACCCCGGCGACCTGGTGATCCTGATCGCCTACGGGCAGATGGACACCGCCGAGGCCAAGTCCTACCTCCCGAAGGTGGTCTTCGTCGACGGGCACAACCGGGTCACCGGCCTCGGCGGCGACCCCGCGGACGCCCCCGAGGGCAGCGGACTGCTGCGCGGCGACGCCGCGTACGGTGGTCCGAACGGCGCGGCCGACGCCGCCGCGCGCTGAAGGAGCAGCTGAACCCATGTCGCACCGCCTGACCGCCCCCGCCCCCGGCTGGACCACGAGCACCGACGTGGTCGTGATCGGCTCCGGCGTGGCCGGGCTCACCGTCGCGCTCAACGCCCGCAAGGCCGGCCTGCGGGCCATGGTGGTCACCAAGGCGGTGCTGGACGAGGGCTCCACCCGCTGGGCCCAGGGCGGCATCGCCGCCGCCCTGGGCGAGGGCGACACCCCCGAGCAGCACCTGCAGGACACCCTGGTCGCCGGCGCCGGCCTGTGCGACGAGGAGGCGGTGCGCGCCCTGGTCACCGAGGGCCCGGACGCGGTGCGCCGGCTCATCGAGACCGGCGCCGAGTTCGACCTCGACGCGGACGGCGAGATCGTGCTGACCCGCGAGGGCGGCCACCACCGCCGCCGGATCGCGCACGCCGGCGGCGACGCCACCGGCGCCGAGATCGAGCGCGCCCTGGTCGCCGCCGTCGAGGCCGACCCGGGCCTCGAACTGATCGAGCACGCCCTGGTCCTGGACCTGCTCACCGACGCCGACGGCCACGCCTCCGGCGTCACCCTGCACGTGATGGGCGAGGGCCAGCGCGACGGCGTCGGCGCGATCCTGGCCCGCGCCGTGGTGCTGGCCACCGGCGGCATGGGCCAGATCTTCTCGGCCACCACCAACCCGGCGGTCTCCACCGGCGACGGCATCGCGCTCGCCCTGCGGGCCGGCGCCGAGGTCACCGACCTGGAGTTCGTCCAGTTCCACCCGACCGTGCTGTTCCTCGGCCCGGACGCGCAGGGCCAGCAGCCGCTGGTCTCCGAGGCGGTCCGCGGCGAGGGCGCCCACCTGGTCGACGCCGACGGCGTCCGCTTCATGGTCGGCCAGCACGAACTGGCCGAGCTCGCCCCGCGCGACATCGTCGCCAAGGCGATCATCCGCCGGATGCACGCCCAGGGGACCCGGCACATGTACCTGGACGGCCGGCACTTCGGCGCCGAGATGTGGGAGCACCGCTTCCCCACCATCCTGGCCGCCTGCCGGGCGCACGGCATCGACCCGGTCACCGAGCCGATCCCGGTCTCCCCCGCCGCCCACCACGCCTCCGGCGGCGTCCGCACCGACCTGCACGGCCGCACCACCGTCCCGGGCCTGTACGCCTGCGGCGAGGTGGCCTGCACCGGCGTGCACGGCGCCAACCGGCTGGCCTCCAACTCGCTGCTGGAGGGCCTGGTCTTCGCCGAGCGGATCGCCGCCGACCTGGCCGCGCTGAACGCCGCCGGCAAGCTCCCGGCCCGCACCGTCACCACCGACGCGGCGCACGCCGCGACCCCGGTGCCGCTGCTGCCCGACACGGCCCGCGGCGGGATCCAGCACCTGATGACGTCCGGCGCGGGCGTGATCCGCTCCGCGGACTCGCTGGCCGCCACCGCCAAGGGCCTGGCCGCCCTGGCCGACCCGGACCACCCCGCCGACCCCTCCGTGGAGACCTGGGAGGCCACCAACCTCCACCAGGTCGCCACCGCCCTCACCACCGCCGCCGCCCTCCGCCAGGAGACCCGCGGCTGCCACTGGCGCGAGGACTTCCCCGACCGCGACGACGTCCACTGGCACCGCCACGTCGTCCACCCCCTCGCCGACTGACACCCTCCTCCCCCGCCCTCCCGTCCCGCCGAAACCTGGAGCCCCGCCACCATGTCCCACTCCGAACTCCCCCTCCTGTCCACCGAGTCCGGCGGCTGCGGCGACGGCTGCGCGTGCGGCGAGGGCGAGGAGTACGAGACCGGGCTCGACCCGGCGCTCGCCGCGCTGCTGGAGGACGCCGGGCTGGACCCGGTCGAGGTGGAGGACGTGGCGATGATGGCCCTGTCCGAGGACCTGGCCGGCGGCGAGGACGTCACCTCGGTGGCGACCGTCCCGGCCGAGGCCGTCGCCACCGCGGACTTCACCGCCCGGCAGGCCGGCGTGGTGGCCGGCCTGCGGGTCGCGGAGGCCGTCGTCTCGCTGGTCTGCGAGGAGGAGTTCGAGGTCGAGCGGCACGTCGAGGACGGCGAACTCGTCGCCCCCGGCCAGGTGCTGCTCTCGGTGCGCAGCCGCACCCGGGACCTGCTCACCGCCGAGCGCTCCGCGCTGAACCTGCTCTGCCACCTGTCCGGCATCGCCACCGCCACCCGGGCCTGGGCGGACGCCCTGGAGGGCACCGGCGCGGTGGTCCGCGACACCCGCAAGACCACGCCGGGCCTGCGCGCGCTGGAGAAGTTCGCGGTGCGGGCCGGCGGCGGCGCCAACCACCGGATGGCGCTGTCCGACGCGGCGCTGGTGAAGGACAACCACGTGGTCGCCGCGGGCGGCGTCGCCGAGGCGTTCACCGCCGTCCGGGAGGCGTTCCCGGAGCTGCCGATCGAGATCGAGGTCGACACGGTCGAGCAGATCGAGCCCGTCCTGGCGGCCGGCGCGGACCTGATCCTGCTGGACAACTTCTCCACCGAGCAGCTGCGCGAGGCCGTCGCCCTGGTCGCGGGCCGGGCGAAGCTGGAGGCTTCCGGCGGCCTGACCCTGGCCACCGCGCGCGAGGTCGCCGAGACTGGTGTCGACTACCTGGCCGTCGGCGCCCTGACGCACTCCGCGCCGATCCTCGACATCGGCCTGGACCTCCGCAGCTCCTGACCCTTCGAAGCAGAAAGCGCCCCATGCTCCTCACCATCGACGTCGGCAACACCCAGACCACGCTCGGCCTGTTCGACGGCGAGGAGATCGTCGAGCACTGGCGGATCTCCACCGACCCGCGCCGCACCGCGGACGAACTCGCGGTCCTGCTCCAGGGGTTGATGGGCGCCCACCCGATCGTCTCGGCGGACGACCGGGTGGCCGGCCTGGCGATCTGCTCCTCCGTCCCGGCGGTCCTGCACGAGCTGCGCGAGGTGACCCGCCGTTACTACGGGGACGTCCCGGCGGTGATCGTCGAGCCGGGCGTGAAGACCGGCGTGCACGTGCTGATGGACAACCCGAAGGAGGTCGGCGCGGACCGGATCGTCAACGCGCTGGCCGCCAACCACCTGTACGGCGGCCCGTGCATCGTGGTCGACTTCGGCACCGCGACGACCTTCGACGCGATCAACGCGCGCGGCGACTACGTGGGCGGCGCGATCGCCCCGGGCATCGAGATCTCGGTGGACGCCCTGGGCGGCCGCACCGCGATGCTCCGCAAGATCGAGCTGGCCCGCCCGCGCAACGTGATCGGCAAGAACACCGTCGAGGGCATGCAGTCGGGCATCCTGTACGGCTTCGCCGGGCAGGTGGACGGCCTGGTCAACCGGATGGCCAAGGAGCTCGCCAAGGACCCGAACGACGTCCAGGTGATCGCCACCGGCGGCCTGGCCCCGCTGGTCCTCGGCGAGGCCGACTCGATCGACGTGCACGAGCCCTGGCTGACCCTGATCGGCCTGCGCCTGATCTTCGAGCGCAACCGCCCGGCCACCGCGGCCTGACGCCCCGCCGGCCCTGCCCGCCCCGGGCCCCGGACCCCGCCGCGAGGTCCGGGGCCCGCCGCGATCCCGGGCCCGCCCCGGATGCACCATCTCATAGGCCAATCGGGACAAACACGTCATCAATCGCCATAAGTCGGACGTACGACACGTACTGTCGACCCATGCCAACGCCACACGGATCGCGCGGCGGCATGGCCTTCAGCGCCGATGAAGTCCGGGTGCTGCGCCGTGTCCTCGCCCAAGCCCTCTACCCGGCCGCGCCCGACCGGCTCCCGGTGCCCACCGCGACCGGCGAGCTGTGGGCCGAGGACGTCCAGGACGCGCTCCGGCTGACCGAGTCCATCGACGAGGCGGTCCAGGAGGGCGGGCGGCTGCGCGCCTTCATGCTCACCGACCTGGCCCGCTACCGCGCCGCCCTGCCGGGCAGCGCCGCGGGCTACCTGGACCGCCTGGAGGAGGCCGTCACCGACGGCTACCTGCCCACCGCCGAGGACCTCTCGGCGCTGCGCTCGCTCTCCCGCCAGCCCTGCGGCCCGCCCGAGCAGGCCCGCCGCTCCCGGCTCGCCGGGCGCTGCCACGCGCTCGCCGAGGCCGAGGTCCGCGAGCGGCTCTCCCTGGGCTCCGGACAGCGGCACCTCGCGGCAGTGCCGAGCCCGGCGTCCGAACCCCAGCCCGCCACCCCCGTTGGAGGACGGTTCCCGATGAGCGACCAGCAGCAGCCCCCGCACCCGGCCGACCGGCCCCGCCCGCGCCGGATGCCCACCCCCGCCGAACTGTTCGGCCGCCGCACCCGCACCGCCCCGCACCAGGACCCCCCGGCCGACGAGGACCGCCCGGAACTCGCCACCGGCACCGACGGCTGACCCCCCGTCAGGACACCGAAGCCCCCTCCCCGGAGGGGGCTTTTCCGCGCCCCCGGGAGATGTGTCGACAATGTGAGGCGTTCGCGGAGAATCCTTCAGTAAAGATCTGGCAAAACCTTCGGACAATAGGTCGAACACATCCCGAACTGTCCGATTTATCAGCCCGCCCGACGTCACCCCACCCCCCTATGGTCTGGCTCGATCGCATTCGAAAGATCGAAGGGTCAACGTGGGGAATTCGCGTGTCCCGCGCGTGGCGGCCACCGGCGTTCCGCCGGCCGCCGACCTCCTGACGCACGCCGGCGGGCCCCGACCGGAGGCCACCGACGGGCCGGTGCCGACCGGACGCCGCCGCCGCAAGGCCGGGGCGCACCGCTGAGGCACCCGCACACCTCCGGCGCCCCGCCCACCCGGCCGGGCCGACAGGGGCGCCGCCCACCTCACCAGTACCGAGGAAGCCCATGCAGCACCCCCGTTCCCGGACGCTCGCCGCGTCCGCCGCACTCACCGTCCTCGCGCTCGGCGCCTTCGCCGTCCCGGCCCAGGCCGCCGAGCAGATCACCCTGGACGCCGTCCCCGCGATCTCGCTGCCCACCGACCAGGCCGACGGCACGACGCTGTTCATCGACGCCCGCGGCACCGCCACCACCGAGGGCGACCTGGTCGTCACCTACGACACGACCGGCCTGGCCGGCATCGCGTCGCTCACCCCCGAGAGCGGCACCAGCCACGACTGCACCACCGCCGGGCAGCTCGTCACCTGCACCTACCGGCACTACTCCGTACCCGGCCACCCCGAGTTCGGCATGCAGTTCCAGCCGCGGCTGACCGCGCTCAAGGGCGCCCCGGCGAACACCGCCGGGCACCTGAAGGTCTCCCAGTCCTGGAAGGGCGCCGCGCCGCAGAGCATCGACGTCGCGGTCTACGCCGGCGGCCCCAGGCTGGCGTTCGCCAAGGACTTCGACAGCTCCCCGCGGCCCGCCGGCAAGCCCGGCACGGTCCTCAAGCAGTCCCTGGAGATCACCAACAAGGGCCCGTTGGAGAGCGGCCGGCTGGTGGTGGCGGCCGAGCTCTCGCCCGGCCTGACCTTCGAGAAGAAGTTCGCCAACTGCTCGTACGGCACCTCCCGCAACACCGACCCCCGGTACAGCGCGGGCAGCGCCGCCATCTGCACCATCAACACCTCGGTGCGGCCGGGCCAGCAGGTCACCGTCAACCCGCTGGAGTTCAAGGTCGGAGCCGACGCGCTCTACCCGGACATCCAGTTCTACGCCGTGCCCGAGACCGACACCCTGGTCTACCTGAACCGGGGCTTCACCTTCACCCCGGCCTCCGGCACCGGTGAGCGGCTGACCGTCCAGGGCGTGCCGGAGACCGACGGCACCAAGCCCGGCCCGCCGAACCTGCCCGGCGGCGAGAACGACGGACGCGACAGCGTGATCGTCCAGTACCGGGTCGACAGCACCGCGGACTTCGCCGTGCTCGGCACCTGGACCCCGTCCGACGGCGGCCGGAAGGGCGTTCTGAGGACCGGCGTGCACAACAACGGCCCGGCCTCGGTCGCCTACGCGCGCAGCGGCAACGCGGTCGCCGCCGAGCTGGTGACGCTGCCCGCCGGGGTCACCGTCGACGGGCAGCTGCCGGACGGCTGCTTCGTCCGCGAGGAGCTCCCGAACGTGGTGACCTGCCACACCACGGCGTACGTCGGCAACGGCACCGAGCAGACCTTCGACCTGCCGCTCGCGGTCGCCGACCCGACCTCCGCCCCGAAGGTCCTCCTCGGCATCACCCCCGAGGACGGCGGCTACAACAACCGCGTCGAGCCGCTGGCGTTCGACAGCGAGAACGCCAACAACACCGCCGTGGTGGCCCTCGGCACCACCGGCTCCACCGCCGCGCCGACCACCAAGCCCGGCGGCGGCACCGGCTCCACCGGCTCCACCACCGGCGGCGGCTCGACCACCGGCGGGAACGGCGGCTCCTCCGCCTCCGCCTCCGCCACCGCCACGTCGAGCGCCACGGCCACCGGCTCGACCGGCTCGACCGGCTCGACCGCCGGCGGCAACCTGGCCTCCACTGGCGGCGGCCAGGGCACCGGCACCATGCTCGGCCTGGGCATCGGCGCCGTGGTGCTCGGCGGCGGCGTGCTCGTCGCCGCCCGCCGCCGCAAGGCCGGCGCGCGCGGCTGAACCGCCGCCGGGGCACCGGTCCGCCGCTCCGGCGGGCCGGTGCCCCGGCGCGTCCGGGGCCCCCGGCGCGCGCCGCCCGATATCCCGTGGCGGAGCGGCCCGTGAGCCTGGCTACCCTGGTGGGGTGAGCGATCAGAGCACTCTCCCCGCGACCGACGACCTTCCCGAGCAGATGCGCGTCCGGCGCGAGAAGCTGGACCGGCTCCGGGCGGCCGGCATCGACCCGTACCCGGTCGGTTTCCCCCGCACCTCCACCATCGCCGACCTGCGCGCCAAGCACCCCGACCTGGCCCCGGACACCGCCACCGGCGAGCGGGTCGGCATCACCGGCCGGGTGGTCCTGGCCCGCACCGGCGGCAAGCTCTGCTTCGCCACCCTGCGCGACGGCTCCGGCGACCTCCAGGTGATGCTGTCCCTGGACAAGCTCGGCGCCGAGCGGCTGGCCGCCTGGAAGGGCGACATCGACCTCGGCGACCAGGTCGGCGTCGAGGGCGAGGTGATCACCTCCAAGCGCGGCGAGCTCAGCGTGATGGTCGACCGCTGGGAGCTGACCGCCAAGTGCCTGCGCCCGCTGCCGGACAAGCACAAGGGCCTGAGCGACCCGGAGGCCCGGGTCCGCCAGCGCTACGTCGACCTGATCGTGAACCCCGAGGCGCGCGAGATGCTGCAGCTGCGCACCAAGGTGATCCGCTCGATCCGCCGCACCTACGAGGACCGCGGCTACCTCGAGGTCGAGACCCCGATGCTGCAGCCGATCCACGGCGGCGCCAACGCCCGCCCGTTCGTGACGCACATCAACGCGTACGACATCGACCTGTACCTGCGCATCGCCACCGAGCTGTACCTCAAGCGCCTGGTGGTCGGCGGCGCCGAGAAGGTCTTCGAGATCAACCGGAACTTCCGCAACGAGGGCGCGGACGCCACCCACAACCCGGAGTTCACCGCCCTGGAGTCGTACGAGGCGTACGGCGACTACGACACCCAGGCCGAGCTGATCCGGGCGATCGTCGTCAACGCCGCCCGGGACGCGCTGGGCACCACCGTGGTCAGGGGCGTCGGCCCGGACGGCACCGAGCACGAGATCGACCTGGCCGAGCCCTGGCAGGAGGTCTCGGTCTACCCGGGCATCTCCGCGCACCTGGGCACCGAGGTCACCCCCGCCACCTCCGTGGAGGAGCTGCGGAAGCTGGCCGTGGAGCACGACCTCGACCAGTACCTGGACCCGAACTGGGACCACGGCCAGATCGTGCTGGAGCTGATCGAGCGCCTGCTGGAGCACCACGCGATCAAGCCGACCTTCATCAGGGACTACCCGACCTCGGTCTCCCCGCTGACCCGGCAGCACCGCTCGATCGAGGGCGTCGCCGAGAAGTGGGACCTGGTGATCTTCGGCACCGAGCTGGGCACCGCCTACTCGGAGCTGATCGACCCGGTCGAGCAGCGCGCCCGGCTCACCGCGCAGTCCCTGCTGGCGGCCGGCGGCGACGTCGAGGCGATGCAGGTGGACGAGGACTTCCTGCGCGCCCTGGAGTACGCGATGCCGCCCACCGGCGGCCTCGGCCTGGGCGTGGACCGCCTGATCATGCTGCTCACCGGCAAGAACATCCGCGAGACGGTGCTCTTCCCGCTGGTGAAGCCCGAGAAGGCGGAGCGGGCCGAAAAGGCCGCGAAGAGCGAGAAGGCCGCCGACGCGGCCGAGTCCGACACCACCGAGGAGTGACCGTGGAGTACGTCAGCGCGATCGTCCCGCCGCTGGTCATGGCGGTCGGTTTCGCCTTCCTGGTGCGGGCCATCATCCGCAGCCAGGGCGGCGCCCAGAAGTCGAAGGAGGACGCCGTGGCCGAGGCCATGGCGGCGCGTTCCTCCGCCGAATAGCGGTATCCGCGGCGGCGCGCCGTTCCCCCCTCCGGGGAACGGCGCGCCGCCGCGTTTGCCGTTTGCCGCCTTTTGTCCGCATCGGTCCTATCCTTGGCGGCACTATGGTGCGGCAACTCGGAGAACTCGAGAACGACATCATGACCCGGGTGTGGCAGTGGAACCGCCCGGTCACGGTTCGGGAGGTTCTGCAGGATCTGCGGGCGGAACGCGAAATCGCGTACACCACCGTGATGACGGTGCTCGACAAGCTCTACCGAAAGGGCTGGGTGCGCCGGGAGCGCGCGGGGCGCGCATACCGATATGAGCCGGTCTCCTCGCGCGAGGCGTACACCGCCGCGCTGATGAACGACGCCTGGGCGACGAGCGACAATCCGGCGGCCGCCCTGGTGCACTTCTTCGGGATGATGTCGCCGGAACAGCGCGAGTGGTTGCGCGACGCGCTGCGGGTGGCGGGCGTCGATACCGAGGAGACCGGGCCCCCCGCGGCACGATAACGTTCCCCGCCATGGAGGTCACCATCCGCCGTGCGCGGACCACCGACGTGCGCGCCATCCGTCGGCTCATCGACGCGTACTCCCGCGACGGCATTCTGCTCGACAAGCCCACCGTCACCCTGTTCGAATCCGTCCAGGAGTTCTGGGTCGCCGAACGCGACCAGGACGGCGGGGTGGTGGCCTGCGGCGCGCTCCACGTGATGTGGGAGGACCTCGCCGAGGTCCGCACCCTCGCGGTGGACCCGGTCTGCAAGGGCCTCGGTATCGGGCACCGGCTGCTGGACAAGCTGCTGGAGACCGCGCGCTGGCTCGGCGTCCGTCGGATTTTCTGCCTGACGTTCGAGGTTCCGTTCTTCTCGAAACACGGGTTCGTCGAGATCGGCGAAAACGACGATCGTACGGCAGACCCGGCGGCCGTGGCCACAGAAGTCTATGAAGAACTCCTGCGCTCGTACGACGAAGGCGTCGCCGAGTTCCTCGACCTGGAGCGGGTGAAGCCGAACACGCTGGGCAACTCGCGCATGCTGCTGCACCTCTGAGTCATGCCCCGCGGCGCGACCGGCGACACAGGGGTTTGTGTTTTCCGGGAAAAGACGCTTTCCTTTCTCTAGGCAATGGACCGTTATCGCGGAAAGGGAAGCCCGTGGCACAGAGGGTTCAGGTCATTCTGGAAGACGATCTCGACGGCGGATCCGCGGACGAGACGGTGACGTTCGCCCTGGACGGTGTGGCCTACGAGATCGACCTGAAGAGCGACAACGCGGAGAAGCTCCGCGTCCTGCTCGCCCCGTACGTCGAGAAGGGCCGCAAGCAGAGCGGCCGGCTCACCGCCCCGCGTCGCGGCGGCAGCGGCCGGAGCGCCGGGCGGTCCGCGGCGGCCGGCCAGGCCGACACCGCCAAGATCCGCACCTGGGCGAAGGAGAACGGCCTCCCGGTCAACGACCGCGGCCGCGTCCCGAGCAACGTGCGCGAGGCGTACGAGAAGGCCAACGCGTCCTGACGCACGGGCCCCGGCGGGGCCCTCAGCGGGCGGGCGGCAGGCCCAGCCGCTCCCGCGCGCAGGCGTCCGCCAGGGCGTCCAGCAGGCGGAGCAGGTCGGGCGAGCGCAGGTCCAGGGCGGGGCGCGGCGCCCCGGCCCGCAGCCAGTCGGCGGTCCGCGGCTCGGGCACCCGGGGGTCGCCCGGGTGCGCCGCGCGGGCCTCGATCGGCAGCCGCAGCTCCGGGCCCCAGCCGAGCCAGCGGAGCAGGTCGGGCACCGGCTCGGCGGCCCCGGGGGCGAGCAGGAAGACGGCCCGGTCGGCCTGCCGCAGCACCGGCCCGGTGGCGCGGCCCAGCCGCTCCAGGCGGCCCAGCGCGGCCCGCGCGGGCCCCAGCGGCACCAGCACCCGGTCCGAGCCGCGCCAGCCGGCGGCCGCACGGGGTGCGGCGGGGGCGACGGGCAGCGGACGGGTCACGACCTGTGCAACGCTGGAGGGGCCGGGCGGTCACGCGACCGCCACCGGGACGGCGGTACGCCCCCCGCGGCCGACCTGATGGTCCGTCACCTCCGGAGCCGGGTCGGCCGACTTCTCGCCAGGCGAACACGCACCCCGCGGAAACCGCGCGAAACCCGCCGGATTACCGGGTATGAATGCTGGTGGACGGGGTCGCAGGAGCCCGGCCGCAGCACGCCGCGGGGCCGGTGAACCGGTTCCACCGAACCGTGTTCGCCGTTGGCGTAGCGGGATCCGGTGCATCGGGCCCGCCGCTGGGAACACCGTCTCCCAGCATCAGGTTGGGAAAGGTGTCGGCTGGTCGCGCAGCATGTTGCTCCCGCTCCGTGGGAGTTCCGTAGCCGCGCTGCTGAGCGGGACTAGCATGCGGAAGGACAGGGCGGGGACGGCCCCCGAACTGACCGACCGCTCTGAGGAGCGATTAACGATGTTCGAGAGGTTCACCGACCGCGCGCGGCGGGTTGTCGTCCTGGCACAGGAAGAAGCCCGGATGCTCAACCACAACTACATCGGCACCGAGCACATCCTCCTGGGCCTGATCCACGAGGGCGAGGGTGTCGCCGCAAAGGCGCTGGAGAGCCTCGGCATCTCGCTCGAGGCGGTCCGCCAGCAGGTGGAGGAGATCATCGGCCAGGGCCAGCAGGCCCCGTCCGGCCACATCCCCTTCACCCCCCGGGCGAAGAAGGTCCTGGAGCTGTCGCTCCGCGAGGCCCTCCAGCTCGGCCACAACTACATCGGCACCGAGCACATCCTGCTCGGCCTGATCCGCGAGGGCGAGGGCGTCGCCGCCCAGGTCCTGGTGAAGCTCGGCGCCGACCTGAACCGGGTGCGCCAGCAGGTGATCCAGCTGCTGTCGGGCTACCAGGCCGGCAGCGGCAAGGAGTCGGCCACGGCCGGCGGCCCGGCCGAGGGCACCCCGTCCACCTCCCTGGTGCTCGACCAGTTCGGCCGCAACCTGACGCAGGCCGCCCGCGAGGCCAAGCTCGACCCGGTGATCGGGCGCGAGAAGGAGATCGAGCGGGTCATGCAGGTGCTGTCCCGCCGCACCAAGAACAACCCGGTGCTGATCGGCGAGCCCGGCGTCGGCAAGACCGCCGTGGTCGAGGGCCTGGCCCAGGCGATCGTCAAGGGCGAGGTCCCGGAGACGCTGAAGGACAAGCAGCTCTACACGCTGGACCTCGGCGCCCTGGTGGCCGGTTCGCGCTACCGCGGTGACTTCGAGGAGCGCCTGAAGAAGGTGCTCAAGGAGATCCGCACCCGCGGCGACATCATCCTGTTCATCGACGAGCTGCACACCCTGGTCGGCGCGGGCGCCGCCGAGGGCGCGATCGACGCCGCCTCCATCCTGAAGCCGATGCTGGCCCGCGGTGAGCTGCAGACCATCGGCGCCACCACGCTGGACGAGTACCGCAAGCACCTGGAGAAGGACGCCGCGCTGGAGCGCCGCTTCCAGCCGATCCAGGTCGCCGAGCCCTCGCTCCCGCACACCATCGAGATCCTCAAGGGCCTGCGCGACCGGTACGAGGCGCACCACCGCGTCTCGATCACCGACGCCGCCCTGGTCGCCGCCGCCACCCTGGCCGACCGGTACATCTCGGACCGCTTCCTGCCGGACAAGGCGATCGACCTGATCGACGAGGCCGGTTCCCGGATGCGCATCCGCCGGATGACCGCGCCGCCGGACCTGCGCGAGTTCGACGAGAAGATCGCCGAGGTCCGCCGGGAGAAGGAGTCCGCGATCGACGCGCAGGACTTCGAGAAGGCCGCGTCGCTGCGCGACAACGAGAAGCAGCTGCTCCAGGCGAAGGCCAAGCGGGAGAAGGAGTGGAAGGCCGGCGACATGGACGTCGTGGCCGAGGTGGACGAGGAGCTCATCGCCGAGGTCCTGGCCACCGCCACCGGCATCCCGGTCTTCAAGCTGACCGAGGAGGAGTCCTCGCGCCTGCTGCGCATGGAGGACGAGCTGCACAAGCGGGTCATCGGCCAGGAGGACGCCATCAAGGCGCTCTCCCAGGCGATCCGCCGCACCCGTGCCGGCCTGAAGGACCCGAAGCGCCCCGGCGGTTCGTTCATCTTCGCCGGCCCGTCCGGTGTCGGTAAGACCGAGCTGTCCAAGACCCTGGCGGAGTTCCTGTTCGGGGACGAGGACGCGCTGATCGCGCTCGACATGTCCGAGTTCTCCGAGAAGCACACCGTCTCGCGGCTGTTCGGCTCCCCGCCCGGGTACGTGGGCTACGAGGAGGGCGGCCAGCTCACCGAGAAGGTGCGCCGCAAGCCGTTCTCGGTCGTCCTCTTCGACGAGGTCGAGAAGGCCCACCCGGACATCTTCAACTCGCTGCTGCAGATCCTGGAGGACGGTCGCCTGACCGACTCCCAGGGCCGGGTCGTGGACTTCAAGAACACGGTCATCATCATGACCACCAACCTCGGCACCCGGGACATCTCCAAGGGCTTCAACCTGGGCTTCGCGGCCACGGGTGACGTCCAGGCCGGCTACGAGCGGATGAAGGCGAAGGTCGGCGAGGAGCTCAAGCAGCACTTCCGCCCCGAGTTCCTCAACCGCGTCGACGACATCGTGGTCTTCCACCAGCTGTCCGAGGCGAACATCATCGAGATCGTCGACCTGATGATCGCCCGGGTCGACCAGCGGATGAAGGACCGGGACATGGGCATCGAGCTCAGCCCGGAGGCCAAGAGCCTGCTGGCCAAGCGCGGCTACGACCCGATCCTGGGCGCGCGTCCGCTGCGCCGCACGATCCAGCGGGAGATCGAGGACCACCTGTCCGAGAAGATCCTGTTCGGTGAGCTGCGGTCCGGCCACATCGTGGTCGTCGGCGTGGAGGGCGAGGGCAAGGAAGCCAAGTTCACCTTCCGCGGCGAGGAGAAGTCCCCGGTGGCGGACACTCCGGCGGCGGTCTCGGCGGCCGGCCCGGATCTGACGAAGTAATAGCACCGCAAAGCACTCGGCAAGCCTCCGCCCCCGACCTGTCCAGGTCGGGGGCGGAGGCTTTTCGGTGCGCCGCTTTTCAGTTGAAAAACTGTTTAGGTTTCCGTGTGCTGTGAATACGGGCCCGGCGGGCCGCCGAACGGGTGGACCGCGGCACGGTGCGGGCACGATCGGCCCTTGGCGGCCCGGCCCCGCAGGTAGGTTGACGGTCCGTCAGGCGAACCGGGTTGCGGGAGCATAGCGGCGTGGCCATGGCCCGGTCAAGGTCTTTCTTTTTTACCGGACCTTGGGTCAAATGTCGTCCACCTGTCTTGCATTGGTTCACCGGTCAGGCCATCAGCCCCACCGGTAAGGGGAGGACGTCACCACGTTGAAAATAACCAAGAGGGCTGTCGCGGCTTCCGCCGCCGTCGCGGTGACCGCCGCGCTCGGCGCCGGAATGCTCCCGGGGACGGCCACCGCCGCCCCGGCGGCCACGACGATCACTGACCCGGCCGACGCCGTCCAGAACGACAGCGTTCCGCGCGAGCTGCAGAGCCCGCTGGCGGACAAGCAGCAGGCCGAGCAGACCGCTGCGGTGGAGCAACTGGTCAACGGGACCGCGAAGGTCGAGCAGCACGGCAACGGCTCCTCGATCAAGCTGGGCCGCGACAAGTACGTCGAGCTGTCCCGCGAGCGCACCGACAAGATCTTCACGATCCTCGTCGACTTCGGCGACCAGGTGGACACCACCACCAAGACCGCCGACGGCAAGGTCAAGTACGGCGGCACCCCCGGCCCGGCGCACAACCAGATCGCCGCCCCGGACCGCAAGAACGACAACTCGACGGCCTGGCAGGCGGACTACAACCAGGCGCACTACCAGGACATCTACTTCGCGAAGGACAAGCCTTCGCTGAAGACGTACTACGAGCGCCAGTCCTCCGGCCGGTACTCGGTCGACGGCCTGGTCACCGACTGGGTGCGGGTGCCGTGGAACGAGGCCCGCTACGGCTCGGACTACTGCGGCCAGCACGTCTGCGCCAACGCGCAGGACCTGATCCGCGACGGCATCGACGCCTGGGTCGCCGACCAGAAGGCCAAGGGCCGCACCGACGCCCAGATCAAGGCCGACCTGGCGCAGTACGACCAGTGGGACCGTTACGACTACAACGGCAACGGCAACTTCAACGAGCCGGACGGCTACCTGGACCACTTCCAGATCGTCCACGCCGGTGAGGACCAGTCGGCCGGCGGCGGCGTGCAGGGCACGGACGCGCTGTGGGCGCACCGCTCGTACGCGTACGCCAACCAGGCCGGCAAGACCGGCCCGGACAACAACAAGCTCGGCGGCACCCAGATCGGCGCCACCGGCCTGTGGGTCGGCGACTACACCATGCAGCCGGAGAACGGCGGCCTGGGCGTGTTCGCCCACGAGTACGGCCACGACCTGGGCCTGCCGGACCTGTACGACACCACCGGCCAGGGCATCGACAACTCGGTCGGCTTCTGGTCGCTGATGTCCTCCGGCTCCTGGCTGGGCGAGGGCAAGAACGAGATCGGCGACATGCCGAACGACCTCGACGTCTGGTCGAAGCTCAAGCTGGGCTGGCTGAACTACGACACCGCCAAGGCGGGCCAGACCTCGCTGTCGCTGCTCGGCCCGGTCGAGTACAACACCAAGCGCAAGCAGGGCCTGGTCGTCAACCTGCCGCCGAAGACCGTCACCACCGAGATCAACACCCCGTTCGAGGGTGGCAACGAGTGGTGGAGCGGCAGCGCCGACAACCTGAACGTCACGCTGACCCGCACCGTGGACCTGACCGGCAAGACCTCGGCCAAGCTGACCGCGAAGGCCTGGATCGACCTGGAGCAGGACTACGACTTCGCGTACGCCGAGGTCTCCACCGACGGCGGCAAGAACTGGTCCTCGCTGGCCGGCACCCTGAACGGCGCCGCCATCGCGGACAACGCCCTCACCGGCAGCACCAACGGCTGGGCCGACCTGGCCTTCCCGCTGGACGCCTACGCCGGCAAGTCGGTGCAGGTCCGCTTCCACAACACCACCGACCCGGGCGTCCACAACAAGGGCATCGCCCTGGACAACATCTCGGTGACCGCGGACGGCGCGGCCCTGTTCACCGACGGCGCCGAGAACGGCGACAACGGCTGGACCGCGGCGGGCTTCTCCCGGATCTCCGGCAAGTTCTCCAAGGACTACGACCAGCACTACCTGGTCGAGAACCGCCAGTACGTCTCGTTCGACACCACGCTGAAGACCGGCCCGTACAACTTCGGTTCGGCCGCCCGTCCGGACTGGGTGGAGCACTACGCCAACCAGAACGGCATCCTGATCTGGCTGTGGGACTCCTCGCAGTCCGACAACAACGTGTTCAACCACCCGGGCCAGGGCCTGATCCTGCCGGTCGACGCCCACCCGGCGCCGCTGAAGTGGAACGACGGCACGCTGATGCGTCCGCGCTTCCAGTCCTACGACGCGACCTTCGGCTCCGACCGCACCGACGGCCTGCAGCTGCACAAGGCCGACGCGCTCACCAAGATCCCGAGCTCGCGCGGCGTCACGGTCTTCAACGACCACACCACCAAGTACTGGTTCCCGGAGAACCAGTACAGCAGCGTCCAGGTCCCGGACACCGGCACCCAGATCGAGGTGCTGTGGCAGTCCCACAACGACCTGGAAGCCATGATCAAGGTGAAGCCCGTCAAGAAGTGACACCTGGTCGGTAGCACAGCGAGGGCCCCGGCGGTTTCCGAACCGCCGGGGCCCTTCGCGTGCCCGGCCGGTCAGAGCAGGGCGAGGAAGTCCTGCAGCGCCGCGGTGACCTCCTTGGCGCTCCACCCGGCGGCGTCGGCGGCCACCGTCACCTCGGTCATCGACAGGCCGGGCTGCGGGCCCGGCTCGCGCCAGCCGCCGAACAGCGCGACGCCCTGCTCCTCGGCCTGCCGCAGGCCGGCCTCGTTGAGGAGCTCGGCGGGGTGCGGCAGCCAGAACTGGAACTGGTGGGTGTGCGGCGGCGCGGGGTGCACCCGGGCGCCCGGGGCCTCGGCGAGCGCGGCGGCGACCACCTTGGCGTGCGCCACGTACCCGGGCAGCCGGGGCAGCTCGCGCTCCAGCCCGGCCAGCGCGGAGAGCACCGCCGGCCACTGCTGCCAGAGGCTGCCGCCGTAGCGGTGCCGCCAGACCTTGAGCCGGCGGACGAACTCCTCCTCGCCGGCCACCAGGGCGCCGCTGTGGCCGCCGAGCGACTTGTAGCAGGAGACGTACACCGAGCCGGCCCGGGCGCAGACCTCCGGCAGGGTGCGGCCCAGGTGCGGGGCGGACTCCCAGAGCCGGGCGCCGTCCAGGTGGACCGGGCGGCCCTGCCGTTCGGCCAGCTCGTACAGCGCCTCCAGCTCGGCCCAGTCGGGCAGCAGGAAGCCGGCGTCGCGCAGCGGCAGCTCCAGCATCAGCACGTCGTACGGCTCGTCCAGGTCGGCCAGTTCGGCGGCGGTGGGGAGCCGGGGCGCGCCGGTGAGCGGGACGCTGCGCAGCCCGGACAGCACCTGGTGGGCGCGGCGCTCGTGGCGCTCGGGGTGGGCGAGCGGGTGCATGCCGACCACCGGGCCGTGGGTGTCGGCCCAGGTCTTCAGGGCGGCCTGCTGGGCCATCGTCCCGGTGGGGAAGTAGGCGGCGTCGGGCTTGCCGAGCAGCTCGGCGGTGCGGCGCTCCAGGGTGCGGACGATGCCGTTGCCGTACATGTCGACCGGCTCGTCCGGGGTGAGCGGGCCGTCGGCCAGGCCGGCCAGGTCGGCGAGCGCTTCGCGGACGGTCTGCGGGCGGCCGCCGGAGAGCAGCCGGCCGGCCTGGCGGCGGGCCCGGAAGCGGCGGTCCTGAACAGGGGTGTCGTTCATCAGCTGATCATCTCCGACGGGGATTCCCCGACCGGGTGGCGGGGGCGGGTGGATCGGATGGTGCAGCTGGTTCGAAGCGCTGTTCTACCCGGGGCGGTTCGGGCCCAAACCGGGCGGTTCCCGGTGGCGCTGCTCACAGCACATTTCCGACATACGACCCGGGATAGGAGGTTTGGGGCGCGAAAAGCCGTTCGGGCCGACGCCTCGCGGGGGTATTCCGGCCGCCTTCCGCACTACCGGCCGTCGTAGGTCACACGCTTGGGCCTTCGCATCCGGGTCGTTTACACCGGAGTCGTTCCACCAGTTCGGCGAGCCGCACCGGCTCGGCCCCGCGCTGGCCCCGTCCCGTGAGGTACCGACCCCGATGCGTTCCCTCCCCGCCACCGGCCGCCGGCTTCTCCAGGCGATCAGCACCAAGCACGTCCGCTCGGTGCTCTCCTCCGCCCCGCTCACCACGGCCCGGCTGGCCCCCGCCAAGGCGCTCGCCTCCGGCGCCGCCGTGGTCGCCGCCGGCGCGCTGCTGATCCCCACCGGGCAGGCCGTCGCGCAGGGCGCGCACCCGGCCGACCAGGCCGCCGCCGGTGCCGCCACCGTGCGGGCGCAGGACTTCCGGCTGCCCGTCCAGGCCGCGCCGCAGAGCGAGCAGGCCAAGGCGGCCAAGGCCGCGGTCGTCGCCTCGCTGGACGGCGGCGCCGGAACGGACGCCCAGGCCCGGCCGCAGGACGAGCAGGCCTCCCGCAGCGAGCAGCGCACCGAGCTGCAGGCCGCCGGGCAGGGCGCCGAGCAGGAGCAGGCCGCTGCCGCCGCCGCCCAGCAGCAGGCCGCCGCGGACCAGGCCGCCGCCGAGCAGGCCGCGCAGGCCGCCGCCCAGCAGCAGGCGGCCGAGCAGCAGGCCGCCGCCGAGAAGGCGGCCGCGGACCAGGCCGCCGCGGAGCAGGCCGCTGCCGCGCAGGCCGCCGCCGCCAAGCCGTCCTGGTCCTCCCCCGCGCCGGGCGCGGCGATCAGCAACCCGTACCACAAGACCAACGCGGCGTACGCGGCCGGCTACCACACCGGCACCGACTTCGCGGTCTCGGTCGGCACCCCGGTGCTGGCCGTCGGCGACGCCACCGTGGTGTCGGCCGGCTACGCGGGCGCCTACGGCAACCAGATCGTGCTGAAGCTCTCCGACGGCCGCTTCGCGCAGTACGCGCACCTGTCGCAGCTGGGCGTGAAGGCCGGGCAGCACGTGGGCGCGGGCGACCAGGTCGGCAAGTCCGGAAACACCGGCAACTCGCACGGCCCGCACCTGCACTTCGAGATCCGCACCGCCAACCAGTACGCGAAGGTGATCGACCCGGTCGCCTACCTGAAGCAGCACGGCGCGACCAACTTCTGATCCGCCGCCCGCCGCTCCCCCGTACCGCCGCTCAGCCCCGAGCCGTCCGCGCCTACCGCGCGGGCGGCTCGATGCGTGCCGCGACCTCCAGGGCGACCTCCAGGGCCGCTTCCATCGCCTCCTCCACCGAGGGGGCGGGCCGGTCGGGCTCGCACAGGTCCGCCTTGAGCAGGAACATCGCCGAGTGCATGGAGGTCAGCGCGACGGTGGCGCGCAGCTTGTCGCGGAAGGTCGGCTCCGGGCCGTGCAGCAGGTTGATCATCCGGATCATCCGGTCCTTGAACGCGAGCCCGGCCGCGGACTCCCGCAGCGCGGGCTGGTTCTCGTGGAAGAACCGCAGCAGCGGGGCCCGCTCGCCCATCCCGGCCGCGAAGCGGCGCAGCAGCTCGTCGCGCAGCTGGGGCGACCAGGGCTTGCCCTCGCCGTAGGCGATGGCGTCGTCGAGCGGGGCGGCCATCTTCTCCACGATGCCGCGGACGATGTCGTCCTTGGTCTTGAAGTGGTAGTAGAGGGCGGCCTTGGTGACCCCCAGGCGGTCGGCGATCTCCCGCAGCGAGGTCTTCTCGTAGCCGTGCTCGGCGAACAACTCCAGGGCCACGTCGATGATCCGCGCTCTGGTGTCGCTGCGGGGGCTCTGGGTGGTGGTCATCGCTGGCGGCCTGCCTCGTGAAGCGGGTGCGGGACCGGCGTCAAGGTCCCGTTCGGTTGGCATTCTCCCTGCCCAGAGGGGCTGCTCCGAAACTGGCTTGACGACCGGCTAGGGAACAACCTACCGTGCCGGACGGCGATTAACTAGCCGGTCGTCAAGTAAGTACCGCCGCGGCACCCCGCGGCACCTGTGCCCCGGGAGAGACGCACCATGACAACCCAGCAGTCCGAGGCGGTTCCGGGGGAGCCGCCCGTCGAACTCGGGAAGCCCGACGAGTTCGAGCAGCGCCCGCACCGCGAGATCCGCCTGGTGATGGTCGGCCTGGTCATCACCATGCTGCTCGCCATGCTGGACAACCTGATCGTCGGCACCGCGATGCCCACCATCGTCGGCGAGCTGCACGGCGCCGAGCACATGTCCTGGGTGGTGACGTCCTACACCCTGGCCACCGCCGCCTCCACCCCGATCTGGGGCAAGGTCGGCGACCTGTACGGCCGCAAGGGCTCGTTCATGGTCTCGATCGTGATCTTCCTGCTCGGCTCGGCGCTGTCCGGCCTGTCGCAGAGCATGACCCAGCTGATCGCCTTCCGCGCCGTCCAGGGCCTCGGCGCCGGCGGCCTGATGGTCGGCGTGATGTCGATCATGGGCGCGCTGGTGCTGCCCCGCGACCGCGGCAAGTACCAGGGCATGTTCGCCGCCGTGATGGCGCTGGCCACCGTCGGCGGCCCGCTGATCGGCGGCTTCATCACCGACCACCTGAACTGGCGCTGGACGTTCTACGTCAACCTGCCGCTGGGCGCGATCGCGCTGGTCTTCATCCTCGTGGTGCTGAAGCTGCCCAAGATCCGCTCCAACGCGAAGATCGACTACTTCGGCGCGATCCTGCTCACCGTCGGCATCGTCTCGGCCGTGCTGGTCACCACCTGGGGCGGCCACGAGTACGCCTGGGGCTCGAAGCAGATCCTCGGCCTGGGCGCGCTCGGCCTGGCCTCGCTGATCGGCTTCTGCTACGTCGAGCAGCGGGTCGCCGAGCCGATCATCCCGCTCAAGCTGTTCCGCAACCGGAACTTCACCATGGTCTCGATCATCGGCTTCATCGTCGGTTTCGCGATGTTCGGCGCGGTGACCTTCCTGCCCACCTACCAGCAGATCGTCCAGGGCGCCTCGGCGACCAACTCCGGCCTGCTGCTGATGCCGATGATGTTCGGCATGCTGGTGGTCTCCCTGGTGGTCGGCCAGGCCATCACCAAGACCGGCAAGTACCGGATCTTCCCGATCATCGGCACCACCGTGATGGCCGGCGGCTCGCTGCTGCTGTCCACCCTCGCCGTGGACACCAAGAGCTTCACCTCCTCCTGCTACATGGTGGTGCTCGGCGCCGGCATGGGCTTCCTGATGCAGGTCACCATGCTGGTCGCGCAGAACAGCGTGGAGATGAAGGACATGGGCGTCGCCTCGTCCTCCGCCACCCTGTTCCGCACCATCGGCGGCTCCTTCGGCGTGGCGCTGTTCGGCACCCTGTACGTCAACCGCCTCAACGACACCCTGAAGGCCGCCGGGATGCCGGCCGGCGGCGAGTCCACCGGCTCGATGAGCCCGGAGACGCTGAAGAGCATGCCGCCCGAGGCGGTCTCGGTGCTCCAGCACGGCATCGCCAACGGCATGCACACCGTCTTCCTGTGGGGCACGGTGATCAGCGTGGTCGCCATCGCCGCCTCGCTGTTCATCCGCGAGGTCAAGCTCCGCGGTGGCGCGGACGCCGCCGAGGCCAAGGCCGAGGCCGCCCTGGAGGGCGCGCTCTGAGGCCCGCCGCGGCCTGAGGAACGCCGAACGGCCCGGGACCGCACGGTCCCGGGCCGTTCGCGCGCTCCGCGCGGGGTCACTGCGGCAGGCGGTAGGTGCCCGGCCCGACCGGCTCGACCAGCCCGTCGGCGACCAGCCCGTCCAGTGCCCGGGCGCGTTGCACCGCGTCCGGCCACACCGCGTCCAACTGCCCCTGGGCGACCGTCCCGCGGGCGTCCCGCAGCACCGCCAGCAGCTTGCCGCGCACCTGCCGGTCGGTGCCCTCGTACGTCTGCCCGCGGCGGGCCGGGCCCTGGTGCGGGGGGCGGCCGGCCCGCTGCCAGGCGCAGTCCGCCCGCAGCGGGCAGGTGCCGCACTCCGGGCCGCGCGCGGTGCACACCAGGGCGCCCAGCTCCATCACCGCGACCGCCCAGGTCGCGGCCCGCTCGTCGGTCGCGGGCAGCAGCTCGACGGCGGTGCGGCGCTCGGCGGCCGTGGTGGCGTTCGCCGGGTACTCGACGCCGGTCACCGCCCGGGCGAACACCCGGCGCACGTTGGTGTCCAGCACCGCGTGCCGCTGCCGGAACGCGAACGAGGCGACCGCCGCCGCCGTGTACTCCCCCACCCCGGGCAGGGCCAGCAGCGCCGCGTGGTCCTCCGGCACCGCGCCGCCGTGCCGCTCGGTGATGGCGACGGCCGCGCCGTGCAGCCGCAGCGCGCGGCGCGGGTAGCCGAGCCGGCCCCACATCCGCACCGCCTCGCCGGGCGCGTCGGCGGCCAGCGCGGCGGGCGTGGGCCAGCGCTCCAGCCAGGCCGCGTAGGCGGGCAGCACCCGCTTGACGGGCGTCTGCTGGAGCATGAACTCGCTGACCATCACGGCCCACGGCGAGGCGTCCGGGGTGCGCCAGGGCAGGTCGCGGGCGTGGGTCTCGTACCAGCCGATGACGGTCGAGTGCAGCGCCTGGACGGCGCCCGGGGAGAGAGTCGAAGCTGTGGCAACCATGGTTTTTCGATCCTGCCACGACCGGTGCCGCAGGCTTAAAGCCCCAGGTCGTCGAGCTCCTTCAGCAGGTCCGCACGCGGGCTGGCCGGGCCGGCCGGGCCGGCCGCGATCTGGCCGGACTTCTTCCCGGGCTTGCGGCCGGACCCGCCGCCCGGGCCGGGCAGCGACAGGGGGTCGCCCCCGTCGGACAGCGCGGCCGCCTGCTTCGGGCTGCGGTCCCGGAAGATCCACGCCCCCAGCAGACCGCCGACCAGGCCGCCGATGTGGGCCAGCCAGGACACCCCGGGGGTGCCCGGGACGGCCGTGCTCAGCAGGTAGGCGAAGGAGGCGCCCATCACCAGGCCGATCAGCGAGTCGATGAGGTTGCGGTCGAACAGGCCGCGCAGCACCACGTAGCCGAAGTAGCCGAAGACCACGCCGCTCGCGCCGACGGTCACCGTGTCACCCGACTGGAACAGCCACACCGCCATCCCGCTGGTCACCACCAGCAGCACCGTCAGCCCGAGGAACTTGCGCACCCCGCGGTACGCGGCGAGGAACCCGAAGACGAACAGCGGGCCCGAATTGCCTTCCAGGTGCTGCCAGTTCAGGTGCAGGAAGGGGGCGGTCAGCAGGTACCCGAGGGTGTCCGCGTCGTGCGGGCGGATGCCGTGCATCACGGCCATCCGCCCGTCCAGCAGCCAGTTGACCAGCTGCGTCGCCCACACCAGGCAGAGGAACCCGAACATGACGAAGAACGCCTTGCGCGCCTCGGCGATCATCTGCGCCGGGTCGAGGGGCGTACCGGTGGGGGCGGGGGCGTGCGGGGAGGCCATGAGGGCGACTATAGGGCGACGCGCCGACGTGTCGAGTCCCTCTTCCGGACCAAATGGCGGATGATGTGAAAGAAGTGGTCCCGGTGCGGTGTTGATGCGTCAACAGGTGCACACGGTCTCGTAGAGTTTGCGCGTGCCCTCTCTGCGCCAGCCCGTCGGACCACTGCCCGCCTCGATCTACTGGCGGCGCCGTGTCGTGGTCCTCGCCGCCCTCGCCGTCGTCCTGCTCCTGGTCGGCTGGCTGGCGTTCGGCGGCAGTGGCGGCGACCAGCAGAAGAAGGCCGCCCAGGGCAGCCCGCTGCCCGCCCCCGCCCAGTCCATCACCCCCGGCGCCTCCCCGACCGGCCCCGCCATCACCACCCGCCCCGGCGGCACCGGCGGCGGCACCGGCGGGACGGGCTCCGGCGGGACGGGCTCCGGCGCGGGCGGCGAGATCAGCGTCACCGGCGGCAACAGCACCTCCGGCGGCGGCAGTTCCTCCAGCGGGACGGGCGGCACCGGCGGGACGGGCTCCGGCACCGGCGGCACCCCCCGGGCCGGCGGCGGGGCCTCGCCCGCCGTCAACACCACCGAGGTGATGGCCCTGCCGGTCTGCACCACCGCGCAGCTCACCCTCGAACTCGCCTCGGCGCAGAACTCGTACGCGGCGAAGGACAAGCCGAAGCTGGCGCTGACCGTCCGCAACTCCTCCGGCGCGGGCTGCCGGATCAACCTCTCCCACGAGTACTCGTTCCTGACCGTCACCTCCAGCGCCAACGAGCGGATCTGGTCCTCCGCCGACTGCGTCACCGAACGCGTCGACGCCTGGGCCCAGATCGCCGGCAACAGCGGCGTCACCGAGACCTTCACCTGGGACCGCACCCGCTCCAAGCCGCAGTGCGCCACCCCCGACCCGGCGCCCGCCCAGCCCGGCAACTACCTCGTCCAGGCCGACCTCACCGGCCCGGCCGGCGGCCCGCTCTCGGCCCGCGCCTCGATCCGCCTGGAGAGCTGAGAAGAGCCCCGCCAGGGGCTCGGGGAACGGCGAGCCCGGGTCTGCTGGACGTTCACTGCCGGAGCGCGCATCGGCTTCCGGTTCTGTCACTACACGCAGCAGCACGAACCTCCGATGGGCTCCGACCGTCAGCAGCACGGACCCGCCGTTCCCCGGGCCCCTGAAGGGGCTCTCATGCCGTCCAGCTGGTGCCGCGCAGGCTGCGCCCGAGGGTGAGCGGCAGCAGCGCGGCGGCCAGGGCCGCGGCGAGCAGGACCAGGACGGTGGCCGCGGGGAGGCGGTCGAGCAGGAGGCCCGCGGTCATGGTGCCGAGCGGCAGACCGGCCATCAGCAGGGTCATCGTCCCGGCCATCGCGCGGCCGCGCACCTCCTCGGGGACGCGCTGGAAGACCAGCACGTCGAGCATCACGCGCAGGGCCGGCACGCCGAGCGAGGTGAGCGCGAGGGCCGCGAACACCACCACCGGGCCGGCCGCCACCGCGGGGACGGCGAAGGCGGCCGCGCCGCTCCAGGCGACGGCCAGCAGCAGGGCGCCGGGGCTGAGCAGCCGGTGCAGCCGGGAGACCAGCAGGGCGCCGAGCAGGCCGCCGACGGCCTCGCCGGTGAGGGCCAGGCCGATGCCCGCCTGGGAGGTGCCGTGGTCGCGCAGCAGCACCATGACGGCCAGCAGCATCGCCGAGCCGGTGAGGTTGAGCGCGGCGGCAACCAGCACGGTGCCGCGCAGCACCCGGTGGGCGAACAGGTAGCGCAGCCCGGCGAACGCGGCGCCCTCCTCCCGCCCGCCCTCCTCCCGCCCGTCCGTCGGCGCCTGCGTGCCCGGGCGGGAGTCGAACCGGACGGCGACGCTCGCGCCGAGGGCGAGGCCGGAGGTGAGGACGGTGGTCAGGAAGGGCACGGCGGTGCCGAGGCCGAGCAGGAACCCGGCCAGCGGCGGACCGGCCAACGCGGCCCCGTTGACCCGGAGTTCGTCCTGCGAGAGGGCCTGGCGGAGCTGCTCGGGCGGGACGACGGCGCGCAGCGCGAGCATCCGGGAGGGGCCGCCGTAGGCCATGGTCGCGCCGATGACGGCGGCGGCGAGCAGCGCGTGCGGGACGGTCAGCCGGTCGGCGGCCAGGGCGAGCGCGACGCTGAGCGCGGTGAGCAGCCGGGCGGTGTCGGCGAGGATCAGGATCCGGCGCCGGTCGTGCCGGTCGGCGACCGCGCCGCCGTGCAGGCCGAACAGCACGGAGGCGCCGAACTGGACGGCGCCGAACGCCCCGGCCACCGTCGGGGAGCCGGTCATGGCGAGCAGCAGCAGCGGGTACGCGGTGTCGGCGACGCAGGTGCCGAGCATCGCGGCCGCGGAGCCGGCCCAGAGGGTCTGGAAGCGGCGGTTGCGGCGCAGCGGCACCGCGGTGGATCCCGGTTCGAGTGTCGCGGTCATCTCCCGCACTCCGTTCATGTTCCCGCCCATGTTCATGATTCAGAGACCATTCACGTGCACGTGAATGGTTGCACGGCCGAGAACGATTGCACAAGCGTTGACGCCATGGCTGAATGTGAACGTGGTGGATCGGATGAAGGAGCGCGAGGTCACGGACGTCGCGACGCTGAAGGCCCTGGCGGACCCGTTGCGGCTGGCCGTCCTCGGGGTGCTGATGAAGCGCGACCCGGAGCCGGTGTCGGTGAAGGAGGTCGCCGCCGAGCTCGACGAGGCGCCGACCAAGCTGTACCGGCACGTCAAGCAGCTGGAGCAGACCGGGCTGGTGTACGTGGCGGAGACCCGGCTGGTCTCCGGGATCGTGGAGAGCCGCTACCGCTCGGCGCAGCACTCACTGCGGCTGTCGCCGCAGGTGTTCGCCGAGGGCGGCGAGCAGCCGGCCGTGCTGGAGGCGGTGCTGGCCGCGATGGACCTGGTGCGCTCCGACTTCCAGCGGTACTTCCTGGCCGGGCGGGTCGACATGTCCCCGGAGAAGCGGGCCGGCAAGTTCGCGCACGCCACCTTCCGGCTCAGCCCGCAGCAGCTGCGGCGGCTGCGCGAGCGGATCGACCAGGCGCTGGACGAGGTGTTCGCGGAGGGCGACTACACCGGCCCGGACGCCGTCGACGCGACGCTGTTCTCGCTGCTCTACACGGTGGACCCGCCGAAGGCGGAGCAGGACTAGACGTACCGCTCCAGGATGGAGGACTCGGCGAGCCGGGACAGCCCCTCGCGCACCGAGCGGGCCCGGGTCTCGCCGACGCCCTCCACGGTCTGCAGGTCGTCGATGGACGCGGCGAGCAGCTTCTGCAGGCCGCCGAAGTGGTCGACCAGGCGCTCGATGACGGTGTTCGGCAGCCGCGGCACCTTGGCCAGCAGCCGGTAGCCGCGCGGGGAGACCGCGGAGTCCAGCGACTCGGGGGTGCCGGTGTAGCCGAGCGCCTTGGCGACGGTCTGCAGGTCCAGCAGCTCGGCGTGGGTGAGCGCCTCCAGGTCGGCGAGCACCTCGGTGACCGTGCGGCCCTTCTTGGCGGCGCGGTCCGGGAAGTAGTCGCGCACCACGAGTTCGCGCTCCGGCTCGACGCCGGCGATCAGCTCGTCCAGTTGCAGCGACAGCAGCCGGCCGTCGGTGCCCAGCTCCAGCACGTACCCGGCGATCTCGCCGGCGATCAGTCGGACCATCTCCAGGCGTTGCACCACCGCCGAGACGTCCCGGACGGTGACCAGGTCCTCGATCTCCAGCGCGGACAGCGTGCCCGCCACCTCGTCCAGGCGGAGCTTGTAGCGCTCCAGGGTGGCCAGCGCCTGGTTGGCCCGGGACAGCACGGTGGTGGAGTCCTCCAGCACCCGGCGGGCGCCGTTGACGTAGATGGCGATCAGCCGCATCGAGTGCGAGACCGCGACCACCGGGAAGCCGGTCTGCCGGTTGACCCGCTCCGCGGTGCGATGGCGGGTGCCGGTCTCGTCGGTGGGGATGTTCGCGTCCGGCATCAGGTGGACGCCCGCGCGCAGGATCTTGGCGTGGTCCTTGTCGAGGATCACCGCGCCGTCCAGCTTGCACAGCTCGCGCAGCCGGGTGGCGGTGAACTCGACGTCCAGCACGAAACCGCCGGTGCACAGGGCGTCCACGCTCTTGTCGAAGCCGAGGACGATCAGGCCGCCGGTGTTGGCCCGGAGCACCCGCTCCAGGCCGTCCCGCAGCGCCGTGCCCGGCGCGATCGCACTGAGGGAGGCCCGCAGCAGGGCCTCCTCGCGGGAGGACTTGTCCGCCCGGTCGATGGCTGCCACGTGACTCCTTGGGCCGACCCGGACCGTGTGCCGCGGCGGCCGACGGTCTGTCTGTTGTTGCTGCGAATGATGCCGATGAGCAGGTGAAGTCTAACTGCGTACGGCCGCGGCGGGGCGTGGGTCAGCCCAGTTCGTCCGAGTCGACCGGCTCCCAGCCCGCCATCAGCTCCTCCGGGTGGGCCGCGACGGGGGCCTGGGCGCGGGCCTGGGCGAGCGCCTGGGCGCCCTGCTGGGCGGGCGTCACGGCCTCCTGACGGGGCTTCGAGCGGGGGCGGCGGCCCGGGATCGCCCGCAGCGCCTCGCCGATGTCGGAGACCTCCACCACCTGCATGCCGCGCGGGACCTTGCCCGGGTCCGGCGGGACCAGGGCGTGCGTGAAGCCGAGCCGGTGCGCCTCGGCGAGCCGGCGCTGCACGCCCGTCACCCGCCGCACCTCGCCCGCCAGGCCGACCTCGCCGATCGCCACCAGGTTGCTGGGCAGCGGCGTGTCGGTCGAGGAGGAGGCCACCGCGAGGGCGATCGCCAGGTCCGCCGAGGGCTCGGTGAGCTTCACGCCGCCGACCGTGGCGGTGTAGATGTCCTGCTTGCCGAGCTTCACGCCGCCGTGCCGCTCGACCACCGCCAGGATCATGGCGATCCGCGGCGACTCCAGGCCCGAGGTGGTGCGCCGCGGCGAGGGGATCTGCGAGTCCACCATCAGCGCCTGCACCTCGGCCACCAGCGGGCGCTTGCCCTCCAGCGTCACCGTCAGGCAGGTGCCCGGAACGGGCTTGTCGCGGCGGGTCAGGAACAGGCCGGACGGGTCGGCCAGGCCGACGATGCCCTCGTCGTGCAGCTCGAAGCAGCCGACCTCGTCGGTCGCCCCGTAGCGGTTCTTGACGCCGCGGATCAGCCGCAGCCGGGCGTGCCGGTCGCCCTCGAAGGAGAGCACCACGTCCACCAGGTGCTCCAGCAGGCGGGGGCCGGCGATCTGGCCGTCCTTGGTGACGTGGCCGACCAGCAGGGTGGCCATGCCGCGCTCCTTGGACGCCCGGATCAGCGCGCCCGCCACCTCGCGGACCTGCGCCGGGCCGCCGGGGGCGCCGTCCAGCTCGGCGGAGGCGATGGTCTGCACCGAGTCGAGGATCAGCAGCGAGGGGTTGACCGCGTCGATGTGGCCGAGCACCGCGCCCAGGTCCTGCTCGGCGGCCAGGTAGAGGTGGTCGGAGAGCGCGTTGATCCGGTCCGCGCGCAGCCGGACCTGGCCGGCCGACTCCTCGCCGGTGACGTACAGCGTGCGGTGCCGGTCGGAGGCGGCCTTCGCCGCCACGTCCAGCAGCAGGGTGGACTTGCCGACGCCGGGCTCGCCCGCCAGCAGCACCACGGCGCCCGGCACCAGGCCGCCGCCGAGCACCCGGTCCAGCTCCGGGACGCCGGTGGAGCGGGCGGTGGCGACCTGCCCGTCCACCTGCCCGATCGGCTTGGCGGGCGCGGAGACCGGCCCGGCCGCCGTCGTCCGGATCGGCACCGCGCCGTACTCCTCCACCGTGCCCCAGGCGTTGCACTCGGAGCAGCGGCCGACCCACTTCAGCAGTTGGGCGCCGCACTCGGTGCAGCGGTACGAGGGGCGCGGCTTCGCGGTGGTCTTGGTACGGGCAGCCATGCGGGCCACGGTAGCGCCTGGCACCGACACCGCCCGGACGTCACCCGGACGGCGTCAACCAAACGAACAAGGAATCGGTCCTGTTACCCGAAAGAAGGACAAACGGCCGAAACCCCCCGGGCGGCGGGTTTCGGCTGCCTACCGTCGAACCGTGACCACCGGCCAGCCCCACCCCGTCGACCCGTCCCCGGCCCTGCGGGCCTACGGCGCGTGCGTCGACGGGCTGTTCACCTACTGCCTGTCCGTGCTCTGCGAGCACGAAGCCGCCAGCGCGGCCGTCCTGGAGGTCCGCGACCTGGCCCGGCGCCACGGCGGCCGGATCGACGACCCGGCGCTGCTGCGCGCCTGGCTGTACGCGCTGGCCCGGCACCGCTGCCTGGCCCGGCTCGACGGGACCGCCGACGAGGGCGGCCCCGTCCCGAGCGGGCCGCCCGGGCGCGAGCGGCGCCGCGAACTCGCCTCGCTGGCCTGGCCGGAGGCGGCCGGCACCGACCCGGAGCAGCGCGAGGCGCTGGAGCTGGCGGTGCGGCACCGGCTGGACGGCGCCGAGGTCGCGGCGGTGCTCGGTCTGAGCCCCGAGGCCGCGGCGGCGCTGCTGGACGCGGCGGGCGCCGAGGTCGGCCGGACCAGGACGGCGCTGCTGGTGCTCGGCGTCGGCTCCTGCCCGGAGCTGGCCCAGCTCGGCGGGGTCGGCGCGGAGTCCTGGCGGGGCTGGGTGCTCGGCCCGGCGCTGCGCCGGGAGCTGGTGGCGCACCTGGTGGAGTGCCCGACCTGCCGGGGCACCGCCGAGCGGGTCGCCGGGCAGCTCGGGCACGGCCTGGCCGGACTGCCGGGGCTGCCGCTGCTGGCCGCGCCCGGCCCGCTGCGCCCGGCGTCCGCGCCGGTCGGCGGGACGGCCTTCCTGGCCGGTGCGGCGGCGGGCCGGCGGGCCGCGCAGGGACCGGCGGAGCCCCGGTTCGACCAGCGCGGCTTCCCCCGGCACCGGATGCCCTCGGCGGCGCGCGGCGCGGCGGTGCGCCAACGGGTGGTCACCACGGGCGTGCTGGCGGCGGTGCTGGCCGCGCCGGTGGTGGCGCTGTGGAGCGCGCACCGGGACGGCGGGGAGGACCGCACCGCGGTGTCCTCGGTCCGGGTGGACCCCGCCGGGCCCGGGCACCGGGTGCCGGTGCCGGAGCCCACCGCGATCGCGGCGGCGCTGCCGCCGACCGCCTCGGTCGGGTCGCTGGAGCTGGCGGGCGCGATTGCCGCAGAAACGTCCCTGCCGGTGGTTCAGGGTCCGGCGGTCGCGGTGCCCTCGCCCGGGGCCGCCCCGCTCTCCAGCCCCGCGCTGACCGCCGAACCCTCCCCGCCGCCGTCCGCCACCGCCGCCCGGCTGACCGTGGAGGCCGGCGAGTACGGCAACCGCACGGTGCTGACCCTGACCAACTCCGGTGACGGCCCGCTGTCCTGGCACGCCGTGCTGGACGTGGACTGGCTGCGGCTGAGCCGGGACGCCGGCACCCTGGCCCCCGGTCAGCGGATCACCGTGACCGTCACGGTCGACGAGTCGCGCGCCCCGCAGTCCCGCTGGACGGCGCACCTGGCGCTGCCGCCCTCCACCGCGGTGGTCACCCTGGAGGGCGGCACCGACCACCGCGGCCTGCCCACCCCCGGCGGCCCGTCGCCGTCCGCGAGCCCCTCCGGCGGCCCCGGCTCCCCGGGCCCGGCCGACCCGTCCGGCTCGCCGAGCCCGTCGGGCCCCGCCCCGTCGGCCTCCGCGTCCGCCTCGCCGTCGCCCTCCGCCCCGGCGTCCCCCTCGCCGTCCGCGCCCCCGTCCTCCACCGGCCCGTCGGCGTCCCCGTCACCGTCGTCGTCGCCGTCCGGGTCCGGGTCCGCCGCGCCGTCCGGGTCGCCCTCGCCCTGACGGGGCGTCAGTCCGCCGCGGTGCGCCGGCCCGTCAGCCAGCGCTCACCGCGGGCCACCGCCTCCTCCAGTGCGGCGTCCAGGACGGGGTCGGCGGGAACGACTCCGTCCGGGCCGAGCACCCCGGCCAGCCCGGTGTGCCCGGCGAGCCGGACGAAGGAGGGCTGCGCCCCGGCGACGATCAGCCGTCCGCCGCGGGCGCCCAGCTCGTCCTGTTTGCGCCGCAGCAGTTTGACCATGCTGGACGAGGGCACGTCGGGGACGGTGCGCACCACCAGCACCAGCACGGCGGGCCCGTCCGGGGCGCGGGGCCAGTCGGCCTCGATCAGCGGGAGTTCGGCGAACAGGCTGACCCCGCTGTAGGCGAGCACGGTGACCCGGCCCGCGGGCAGTTCGGCCGGGACGTCGGCGAGTTCCCAGCGCCCGTCCGGGGTGCGGTCGAGCGCCGTGAGCTTCGCCTGCCGGGACGCCTGCACGCAGTAGAGCAGCAGCGAGAGCACCGCGCCGAGGATGATCGCCTGCTGCAGCGGCAGCTGGGTGGTGCCCAGGAAGGTGACCGCCATCGCGGCGGCGGACAGCTTCGAGGTGCGCAGCACCAGCCCGATGTCGGGGACCTTGCCGACGATCAGCTCGCCGCCGACCACGATGATCAGCCCGCCGATCACCGGCATCGGGATGTGCTCGGCGAGCGGGGCCAGGGTCAGCACGATCAGCGCCAGCCAGACGCCGGAGAACACGCCCGCCCAGCGGGTGCGGGCCCCGGCGGAGACCGCGACGCCGGTGCGCGAGAGCGAGCCGCCGACCGGCAGCGACTGGAACAGCGCGCCGGCGGCGTTGGCCAGGCCCTGCGCGGTGAAGTCGCCGTTGACGCCGGGCTTCGAGCCGTCCGGGTTGGGCACCGAGGGGCTGATCCCGGCGGCCTGGGCGAGCGCCACCAGCGCGATCGACAGCGCCCCGCCGAGCAGGTGCCGGGTCGCCGACCAGTCGGGGGCGGTGAAGTGCGGCAGCGCGGCGGGGATGTCGGCGATGCCGCCGACCAGTTCGACGCCGGTGCCGAGCACCGCCACGCCCGCGCTGACCAGCACCATCGCCACCAGCAGCGCCACCGTCCGCAGCCGCTTCACCGCGTGCGCCAGCGCCCACACCGCGACGGTGGCCGCCGCCACCAGCGTCGCGGCGAGCTCCCAGGAGCCGGGGTGCGCCAGCCAGTCGCCGAGTTGCACCAGCTTGTTGTGGCCCTGCGGCTGGTAGCCGGTGGCGTCCTTGAGGACGCCGACCACGATCTGCAGCGCGATGCCGGTGGAGAAGCCGACCATCACCGCGTTGGAGACGAAGCTGAGCACCACGCCCAGCCGCAGCACGCCCATCAGCAGCATCACCGCGCCGGACAGCACGCCGAGCACCGCCACGTTCCCGGCGTCCTTCGGGTCGAGCCCGGCGTCGGCCAGCACGCTCTGCGAGGTCAGCGCGATGGCGCTGGTCAGGGTGGTGACCATCAGCACGGTGCGGGCGGCCAGCGAGCCGACGATCGCCGGGACGACGCCGGAGAACAGGCCCGCGACCGGGTTGAACCCGGCGATCGACGCGTACGCCATGCCCTCCGGGATCGAGAACAGGCCGGTGACCAGGCCGGAGGTGACGTCACTCGGCTTCGGCCGTCCCGGCGAACGCAGCGATCGCGGTGACGGACGGCGCATCAGGTCAGGCCCGCCACGGCGTCACCGATGTACTTGGTGCCGAGGACCAGCAGCAGCACCAGCATGATCGCCGAGTTGTGCGCGGACATCCACGCCTTCCAGCCGCCCAGCACCTCGGTCGCCCGCGTCCCGCCGAGCAGGTAGACGCCCAGCGGCAGCAGCGTGCACAGCGAGCCGATCAGCACCAGCAGCGCCCCGGCCACCGCCTTGCCGCCGCCGCTCGCGCCGCTGGTGGCGATGGAGACCGCGCCGCCGACCGCCAGCACCAGGTTCTTCGGGTTGGCGGCGGCCAGCACCGCCGCCAGGCCCGCCGACTTCGCCGGGGTGAACCGGTCGACGGCCCGCATCCAGCCCGGCGGTTCGGCGACCTTCCCCGCCCGGGGCCGGCCCTGCCACTGCTTGGCCGCCAGCAGCAGGAACAGCACGCCCAGCCCGAGCTTCACCCAGGACGACCAGTCGGGCGTCCCGGCGCTGGTGTCGATGCCCGAACCGGCCAGCACCACCACCGTGGTGACCGCGCCGAGCGCCACCACCCAGCCGGCCGTGAACGCGATGCCGTTGGACCGGCCGCGCGGGGTGGCCAGCATCAGGATCACCGCGATCAGCGGCAGCGGGCTGATCGCGATGCCGACCGCCGAGGCCAGCATCTGCCCGATCGCGTCTCCCATCTCCGTCCCCTCCCCGGTCAGCGCAGCCGGATCGCCGGCAGCCGGTAGCTGCCGTCGAGCACCGCGTCCTGCGGCTGGTACATCCGCACCATCGGCCGGAAGCCGCCCTCGGGCGCGGGCAGCCAGTTCGCCAACTCGTCGGCGTCGGTGGGGCGTTCGTGCTGGAGGTGGAGGGTCAGCGAGCCGTCCTCGCCGTACACCAGGCCGGGCGTGCGGTCGCCGATCGAGTACCGGTCGATCTCGTTGGGGACCAGCAGGTACTCCGGGGTGCCGTACATCGTCACCGACCAGAACGCGCCCACCGGCGGGGTCTGCTCGAAGCGCAGCGTGTACGCGTGCGCGCCGGTCAGCGGGACGCCGTCCGCGTCGTTGTAGGTGGTGGCGTACGCGGCCTCGTAGGCGTGGTTGCCCCACAGGCCGGCCCGGGCCGCGACCGCGCGGGTCAGGTAGGCGGCGCGGCGGTCGGCGATCTTCCACTGCGGCTCGTCGCGGGTGCCGGGGCCGAGGTGGTCCAGGTTGTAGTCGAACAGGTGCAGGTTGGCGGCCCACTCGCCGGTCGGGTCGCCGGCGCCGACGGTCGCCGCCTCCACCCGCTCCCGGCCCGCCGCCAGGCCCTTGGCGAGCGCCGCCGTCCACTCGGCCGGGCCGTCCAGGTAGGGCGAGCGGCCCCGGTCGAGCAGCCCGATCGGGGCGAAGCGCTGCTGGAAGGCGACGTCGGCGTCGGCGGGCGGGAAGGCCGCCATCCACAGCCGCAGCTGCTCCAGGAACAGCAGCTCCGCCGGGACGTCCGCGGCCGGCTCGGGCAGTCCGGCCGCCGTGCCGCCGTCCTCGAACGGGGTCAGCGTCAGCTGCTGCTGCAGCACCCGGACCCGCGCCAGGTCGTCCGGGCCCGCGCAGTAGTTGCGCACCGCGATCGCCGCCACCGCCGTCGGCGCGGTGATCACCGGCACGCCCTCCGGGGCGCTGCCCCGCCAGCCGGGCGGGGCGACCAGCCAGGTCTGCTCGGCGGTGCCGGACGAACGGCGGCCCGCGTAGGCGAAGTTGTTCGTCCAGGCGTCGATGAACTGCAGCACGTCGTAGGCGCCGCCGGTGTCCGGGACGTGCAGCAGCAGCGGGCCGGCCGAGAGGTCCAGCGGGGCCACCGAGTACACGGTGTCGTTGTTCACCGAGACGAAGTGCGAGGCGGGGTCGGCCAGTTCGGTGGCGTGGCCGAAGGTGTTCCAGGCGGTCGGACCGATCGAACTCAGCCCCCGGCGGACGATGGTGTCCACCATGGTCAGGTTGGCCACCAGCGGGGAGCCGTACACGAAGGCCTCGGCGGCCAGCATCTCGGGCGTGGCGTCAGCCATGCGAACGTCCTTGTCTGATCGGTGGGTTCATCGGGGGCCCGGGCGGGCAGCGGCCGGCTGCCGTCCGGCGGCTCGGGCTTCGGGACGCGGGCGTGCCGGGTTCCCCATGACACCCGCCCTCCTTCCCGCCAAAAGGGAACATTCAGACATACCGGTACACGGGGGATGGTATGTGCTCCCCCCGCGGTCGGCACTCCGGACATCCGGTGGGCGGCCGACAGGCCGTCAGGCGGGTGCGGGCCCGGGCGGGCCGTCTGCTCCGGGCGAAACGGCTCCGCTCCCGGTGAACGCGGCGCATGGACCGGCCCCGGCTCGGAGAGCCTCGGAGGCATGGACATCCTTCTGCTCGGCGGCTCCAAGTTCCTCGGCCTCGCCTACGCCACCGAGGCCCTCGCCCGCGGCCACCGCGTCACCACCTTCAACCGCGGCCTCAGCCGGGCCGACCCGCCCGGCGTCGAGGCCGTCCACGGCGACCGCGCCGACCCGGACGCGCTGCGGCGGCTGGTCGACGGCCGCCGGTGGGACGCCGTCGTCGACACCTCCGGCCAGCAGCCCCACGACGTCGCCGCCACCGCCCGGCTGCTCGGCGACCGGGCCGGGCACTACGGCTTCGTCTCCTCCGTCCACGCCTTCGCCGACTGGCCCGCCCGTCCTGTCGACGCCGGCTCCGCCACCCTCGACTGCCCCGGCGACCTGCCGCCCGACCAGCCGTTCGCCAACGCGCTCAAGGCCGGCTGCGAGCGCGCCCTGCGGGACAACTTCGACGGGCCCGCCGCGATCCTCAACTGCGGCCTGCTGATCGGCCCGCACGAGCCGATCGGCCGGCTCCCCTGGTGGCTCGACCGGATCGCCCGCGGCGGCCGGGTCCTCGCCCCCGGCGCCCCCGACCGCCCGCTCAGCCTGATCGACGCCCGCGACTTCGCCGCGTTCGGCCTCGACCTCGCCGAACGGCGGGCCGAGGGGCGCTACGTCACCACCGCGCCGATCGGCTCCACGACCACCGGCGAGCTCCTCGAGGCCTGCCGCGCCGCGACCGGCTCCGACGCCGAGTTCGTCTGGACCCCGGACGCCGACCTGCTCGCCGCCGAGGTCTCCCCCTGGACCGAACTCCCGCTCTGGGCGCCCGACGCCGAGGGCTGGCACGGCACCTGGCGGGCCGACCCGGCCACCGCCCTCGCGGCCGGCCTGCGCATCCGCCCGCTGCTGGAGACCGTCACCGACACCTGGGCCTGGCTGGAGTCCGGCGGCCGCGCGGAGGTCGCCTACCGGCAGCTCGACACGCCGCTGGGGATCGACCCGGCGAAGGAGCGGGGCATCATCGGCTGAACGGGCCCTCAGTACGTCCGGCGGGTGACCAGCTCGGCGAGGGCCAGCAGGTCGTCGGCGCGGGACGGGTCGGGGACGGCCGCGGCCAGGTGGGCGATGGCGGCGGCCATCCGGTCGCAGCTCTCGGTCTGCGCCCAGTTGCGGCCGCCGGCCCGGTCGACCGCGTCGGCGGCGGCGGCCAGCTCGGCGGGGCTGAGCGGGCGGCCGGTGGCGTAGAGGGCGGCGAGCTCCGCGCCCGCGGGGGTGCCGGAGGAGAGCGCGTGCACCACGGGGAGGGACTTCTTGCGGGCCGCGAGGTCGGCGCCCACCGGCTTGCCGGTGACCGCCGGGTCGCCCCAGATGCCGATCAGGTCGTCGATCAGCTGGAAGGCCAGGCCGATCTCCCGGCCGAAGGCGTCCATCGCGTCGGCGGCCTCGGCGTCCGCCCCCGCGTACAGCGCGCCGAGCGCGCACGCGCAGCCGAGCAGGGCGCCGGTCTTGCCCTCGGCCATGGTGAGGCACTCGGCGAGCGTGACGTCGGCGCGCTGCTCGAAGGAGCAGTCGGCCTGCTGGCCGGCGCACAGCTCGACCACGCAGTCGGCGAGCCGGCGGACCGAGGCGGCGGCGGCCGGGTGCGGGTCCTCGGCGAGCACCCGCAGGGCCAGGGAGTGCATGGCGTCGCCGGCCAGGATCGCGCCGGTGGTGCCGAACACCCGCCAGGCGGTGGGGCGGTGGCGGCGGGTGTGGTCGCGGTCGAGGACGTCGTCGTGCAGCAGGGTGAAGTTGTGCACCAGCTCGACGGCGGCCGCGGCCCGCACCGCGTCCTGCGGGCGGCCGCCGACGGCGGTGGTCGCGGCCAGCACCAGCGCCGGGCGGATCGCCTTGCCGGCGCCGACCGTGCTGGGGCCGCCGTCGGCCTCCAGCCAGCCCAGGTGGTAGCCGGAGACCAGCCGCATGGAGTCCGGGAGGGTGTCGACGGCGGCGCGCAGCGCGGGGTCGACGACGGTGCGAGCCCGGCCGAGCAGGGCCATCGCCTCGGCGGTGTCGCGGCCGCTCTCGGCGGCGGCGGTGCCGTGCTGTTCGCGTTCGGGCACGGTGATGGCCATGGTGAGTCCTCCCCCTCGGCCGGCCCCGGGCGGCGGGGCGGCAGGAATGCGCGCTGACGGCGCGTCAGGCGGTGGGACGGGCGGGCCCAGGACGGTGGGCCCGCCCGGTGGTCAGTGCTGCCGGTGGTCGACGTTCACGTTCTCCAGGACGCCGATCGCGTCGGGAACGAGGATCGCGGCCGAGTAGTAGGCGCTGACCAGGTAGGAGATGACCGCCTTCTCGTCGATGCCCATGAAGCGGACGTTCAGGCCCGGCTCGACCTGGTCCGGCAGCGCGCCGGGGCGCAGGCCGATCACGCCCTGGTTGTCCTCGCCGACGCGCATCGCCAGGATCGAGGTGGTGCCGTTGACCACCGGGATCTTGTTGCAGGTGAGGATCGGGACGCCGCGCCAGGTCGGCACCGTCTTGCCCTCGAACTGGATCGACTCCGGGTACAGCCCGCGGCTGTTGCACTCCCGGCCGAAGGCGGCGATCGCCTTCGGGTGGGCCAGGTAGAACCTGGTGCTGCGGCGGCGGCAGAGCAGTTCGTCCATGTCGTCCGGGGTGGGCGGGCCGGAGTGGGTCTGGATCCGCTGGCCGTACTCGGCGTTCGCCAGCAGGCCGAACTCCGGGTTGTTGACCAGCTCGTGCTCCTGGCGCTCGCGCAGCGCCTCGACGGTCAGCCGGAGCTGGTGCTCGGTCTGGTCCATCGGCTTGTTGTAGAGGTCGGCGACCCGGCTGTGCACCCGCAGCACCGTCTGGGCGACGCTCAACTCGTACTCGCGCGGCTTGAGTTCGTAGTCGACGAAGGCGGTCGGCAGGTCGAACTCGCCCTCGTGGCCGGCCGACATGCCGATCGCCGCCTCGCCCTTGTGGGTCTGCGGGAGCTGCGAGTCGGCGATGAAGGCGAGGATCTGGTCGCGCAGCGCCTCGGAGCGGTCGGCCAGCTCCTGGAAGGCGGGCCAGGCCAGCACCATCACGGTGCCCGCGGTGGCGGCCTTGACGCTGTAGGGCCAGCGGCGGTCGGCGACGGTGAGCGCCTCGTCGCCGATGTGGTCGCCGTCCGCGAAGGTGCCCAGCACGGTCGGGTCGCCGTACTTGCCGGTGCCGATCTTGTCGACCTTGCCGTGCGCGATCAGGAAGACCTCGTCGATCTCGCCGCCCTGCTCGATCAGCACCTCGCCCGCGGCGAAGTCGCGCTGGACGAAGCGGCCGGCCAGCTCGACGAGCAGCGCGTCGTCCTCGAAGCCGCGCAGCACCGGGACCTCGCGCAGCGTCGGCGGGACGACCGTGACCTCGCGGCCGGTCTGCGCGAAGCCCACCCGGCCGCGGCCGACCGCGTACGACAGCCGCCGGTTGACCCGGTAGGTGCCGCCGGAGACCTCGACCCAGGGCAGCGCGCGGAGCAGCCAGCGGTTGCTGATCTCCTGCATCTGCGGGGCCGACTTGGTGGTCGACGCGAGGTTCTTGGCGGCCGCCACCGAGAGGCTGCTCTGCTGCCCCGTCCGGGAGATTTCGGCGGTGGTTTCGGTCGTCATTTCCGAGGGGCCCCTAGATCGTTTCGGCGGCACGTTGCGGCACCCATGCTGACGCCCGTTCAGGTGAGGCGGCAATCACTCGTGGGGGTGATTCAGGTGCGTGGACGCAATAGTGCGACCAGTGCACTGGATCGATCATCGTTCGATCCCGACGCCCCTCCGGGCACCTCTCCGGACACCTCTCCGGACACCCCTCCGAGGCCCCCGGAACACCCCCGTAACACCCCCGTTCCAGGCGTCCGCGCTGCTCACCAACCCCGTGTTCGAATCCGCCCGGAACAGCGCTAAGGTGGCCCCCTCACCGCGTGGTGACCGCCGCCACAGGGCAGGCGAACCGGTCGGTGACCTCCCATCGGCACGCCCTTCTCCAGGGAGACCCTCGTGACCGCGCCCGTCCGCGTCTGGCTGAACCGCACCTACGCCGAGAACGTCTTCTTCGTCGACCTGCTGCGGGCCGCGCCGCGCCCGGTGCACGTCCTGGCCACCCACGTCGACCCCGACTCCCCCGTGCTCGCCGCCGCCGACCTGGGCGCCCTGGAACCCGACGGGCTGAGCGCCGAGGGGTACGTGGAGTTCGCGCTGGAGTTCTGCGCCCGGCACGACGTGGACGTGTTCCTGCCGCGGCTGCACCAGCTGGCGATCTCGCTGCGCCGGCGCGACTTCGAGGCCCTGGGCACCGCCCTGGTCTGCCCGCCCGCCGCGGCGATCTCGCTGTTCGCCAGCAAGGCCGACGGCTACCGGGCGCTGGACACGGCCGGGCTGCCCACCCCGCTGTGGCGGCAGGCCGACACCGCCGCCGAACTGCTCGCCGCCGTCGAGGAGATCGAGGCCACCGGGATGACCGCCTGCCTGAAGCCGGCCACCGGCGCGGGCGGCGAGGGCTTCCGCGTCCTGACCCGCGAGCCGTTCAGCCTCCGCCGGCTCGCCGGGTACGTCGACACCCGGGTTCAACTCGACCAGGTGCTGGGCGCGTTGGAGCAGTCCGCGGCCCCCGCCGAACTGCTGGTGATGCCCTACCTGGACGGCCCCGAGGTGTCCGTCGACTGCCTGGCCGAACCGGACGGCCGGGTGCTGGCCGCGGTCGGCCGCACCAAGCAGGGCCGCCGCCGCGGCTTCACCCTCGACCCGGCCTACCTGGAGCCGGCCCGCCGCCTGGTCGAGGAGTTCGGCGTCGGCCACCTGTCGAACGTGCAGTTCCGGCACGAGCGGGGCACCGGCCGCGCGGTGGTCCTCGACATCAACACCCGCCCGTCCGGCGGCCTGCACCAACTCCGGCTGTGCGGGCTCAACCTGCCCGCCGCGGCCCTCGAACTCGCCCTCGGCCACCGGCCCGCGCTCCCGGCCGCGACGGAACTGACGCTCGGCGAGTACACCCTGGTCTCCACCATCCAGGCGGTGCTGCCCCGGCAGGCGGCGGCGCCCGCGCTGGAGCGGATCGGCGAGGGCGCCGGTGCCGCTGCGGGGCTGGTGCCGGTGCCGGTGCCGGTACGGGTCTAGGGACGGGTCTAGGGACGGGTCAGGCAGTCCTCGGCCGTCGCGGGCCTAGAGCTCCGGCCCGGACCAGTCCAGGGTCGGCGGGAGCACCCCTTCCAGGGTGAGCAGCCAGCGCTTGGTCTCCACGCCGTGCCAGGCCCCGCCGAAGCCGCCCAGGCCGTCCGCGGCCACCACCCGGTGGCAGGGCACCAGCAGGGGCAGCGGGTTCGCCCCCATCATCTGCCCGACCGTCCGGGCCGGTACCCCCGGCTCGGACGGTTCGGTGAACACCCCGCTGCGGGCGGCGAGTTCGCCGTAGGTGATGGTGCTCCCCCAGCCGACGTCCGCCCACAGGCGGCGCAGCACCGCCAGGTGGGGTCCGGAGGCCAGCCGCCAGTCGATCGGCAGCTCCAACTCCCGCCGCCCACCGGCGAAGTACTCGCCGACCCGGGCCCGCACCAGGTCGGCCTTGCGCGCGTCGGTGCACTCCGGGACCGGCCCGTCGCAGACGTAGCCGGCGGCGGCCACCCCCCGGTCCGTCACCCCGAACCGCATCGGCCCGCTCGGCAGCGGGGTCGGGACGGTCACCCAGGAGAGCTCCATCCCCCCACTGTAGGGGGCGGGCGGGGGCTCGAAGACGGGCCCTAGAGGTGGTCGCGGAGGTAGCCGGCCAGGGTGCGGGACCAGGTGGCGAGGGCGGCCCGGTCGGGGGTGCCGCCCGCGCCGAGGGCGGCGAGCTGTTCGCTGGAGAGGTGTCCGCCGGCGGCGAGCGCGGACAGGCCCGCGAGCACCGACGCCAGGTGTTCGGCGTCGTCGCGGCTGAGCATCACGAGGGTGTCGGTGTGGCCGATGGTCATGGAACCGGGCATCGCGTCCTCCTCGGTCGGTCCTTCCGTCCACCGTACGGCGGCGGGAGCGGTCCTCGCCCGTTCGGTCCACCCCGCTGGCCGGGGGGCGGTCGGGCGCCGGACGGTCGGAGGACGTGTGTCCGCCGTCGGAGACAGGAGCGCAGATGCCGGCAGCACCGGTCGTCGACACGTCCTCGCCGCCCAGCCTGCGCGAGCTGCTCCGCAGCCCCGGGTACGGGCGGCTGCTGCTGGTGTCGGCGCTGGTCGGGGTGCCGGTCTCGCTGGCCGCGTTCGGCTTCGTCGGGCTGGAGCACGAACTGCAGCACTGGGTGTGGGGGTCGCTGCCCGAGGCCCTGGGCTACGGGCAGCCGCCCTGGTGGTGGCCGCTGCCCGCGCTGGCGCTGGCCGGGCTGCTGCTGGCGCCGATCGTGACCCGGATGCCGGGCCGGGGCGGGCACACGCCGGTGCTGGGGCTGGGCGGGCCGCCGACGCTGCCGGTGGAGGTGCCCTCGGTGGTGCTGGCGGCGCTGGCCGTGCTGCCGCTGGGCGCGGTGCTCGGCCCGGAGGCGCCGCTGATGGCGCTGGGCAGCGGGCTGGCGCTGATGACGGTGAGCGCGGCGAAGCGGGCGGCCGGTCCGATGGTCGGGCCGATGCTGGGGGCGGCCGGGTCGACGGCGGCGATCGCCACCATCTTCGGGAGCCCGCTGGTCGCGGCGGTGATGATGATCGAGGCCGCGGGCCTGGGCGGGGCGCAGCTGACCATGCTGCTGCTGCCGTGCCTGCTGGCCTCGGGGCTGGGCGCGCTGGTGTTCACCGGCTTCGGGCACTGGACCGGCCTGTCGATCGGCGCGCTGAGCCTGCCGTCCGTGCCGAAGGCGCAACTGCCGGACGCCGGGGACTTCCTGTGGGGGGTGCCGCTGGCGGTGGTGATCGCGCTGGTGCTGGTCGCGGGGCAGACCCTGGGGCACCGCTTCGCCGCGTTCACCGCGCACCGGACGGCGGCCCGCACCGTGCTGTGCGCGGTGCTGGTGGGCGCGTGCATCGCCGGGTACGCGCTGGTGACGGGGCGCTCGCCCGAGGAGGCCGCGCTGTCGGGGCAGGCCGCGCTGGGGCAGCTGGCGGCGGACCCGCGCAGCTGGTCGGTCGGGGCGCTGCTGGCACTGGTGCTGTTCAAGGGGCTGGGCTGGGGCGTGGCGCTCGGGTCGCTGCGCGGCGGGCCGATCTTTCCGGCCGTGCTGCTGGGCTCGGCGCTCGGGGTGGCGGCGGGCGGGCTGCCGGGCCTGGGCATCGAGGCGGGGCTGGCGGTCGGGCTGGCGGCGAGCAGCGCGGCGGTCACCCGGCTGCCGGTGACCAGCACGGTGCTGGCGGCGGCGCTGCTGGGGGACCAGGCGGCGGACTCGATGCCGCTGCTGATCGTCTCGGCGGTGGTGGCGTTCCTGACGGCGACGTTCGTGCACCGGGTGGCGGCGCCGGCGCCCGACGGGCATCCGGCGCCGGGTCGGTGAGGTCCGCCGGGGGCGGCCCGGCCGGGGCCGTCCGGCAGGAGTGTTTCAGCCGGAATGAGATTTCCTCAGCTTTCCTGAAGGCGTTCCCGCGCAATTGTCCGCGATTCCGATAAGGGGCTTGACGATCACTGTCCGGCATCGCAGTATCGGTTCGTCACCGAGCCGAGCACCGGACCTCGCGGTCGGCGCCTCTCCCCTGGCCCGATGATCGCCGGGTCCGTCCAGCAGCCGGCCGCGCTGCTCGACCGCTGGAGATCCCCGCATGCCCGAGAAGACCGGAACCGTCGTCGACCTGCTGCTGGAACGTGGTGCGGCCGAGCCGGACCGGACCGCCGTCGTCCTCTCCGACGGCCGGAGGATCTCGTACGGGGAACTCGTTCAGCGGGTCTTCGAAACCGCGGAACAATTGCCCGGAAAAGGCCTGGGAATGTCGTCCCGGATCGGCCTCTGGTTTCTCGAAGGGGAATGGATCGACTACGCCGTCGGATACTTCGCCGCGCTGCTCAACGGCTCCGTCGCGGTCGTCCTGCCGACGGATTCCGACCGGCGGGGCATCCGGCGGATCTGCCGGGACCTCGGGATCGACCACGTCCTCTCCGCGGCCGCGCGGCCGTTCGGCTCGGCGGAGGTGCAGGACGTCCCGGTGGCGGAACGTGCCGCCGGGGCCGGCCGGGGCGGGCGCCCGGTCGCGCCGCTGGATCCGGCGCGGCTCGCCGACGTGGTGTTCACCTCGGGTTCGACGGGCACGCCCAAGGGGGTCGCCGCCAGCCACGAGGCGCTGGCCGGGATCGCCGACGGCTACCGGGCCCGTTCCGGGGGCGCCGCGGTGGTGGCCCACGGGGTCTCCCACGCCACGGCCGTCGGCACCCGCCAGCTCCTCCTCTCCGCCGTGGCCCGGGGGAGCACCCTGGTCGCCTGCGTGCCCTTCGAGGCCCGGAGCTTCCTGGCCGCGGCCGCGGCCGAATCCGCCGCCACCGCCGTGCTCCCCGCCGCCGCGGCCCGGTCCGTGGCGAGGGCCCTGGAGGACGATCCGGCCCTGCGGCCCGCCGGGCTGAGGACCCTGCGGTTCATGTCGGACCACCTTCCGGCCGAGCTGCACCTGGCGCTCGCCGCACTCCTCCCGGGCACCCGCGTCGTCAACACCTACGGGCTCACCGAGGCCGGTGACGCCCACCTGGTGACCACCCAGCAGGACTGCGGGCTGGGGCCGGGCGGCTTTCCGGCGCCGGGGACGGAGGTGGGGATCATGTCCGCCTCCGGGGACTGGCTGGAGCGGGGCGAGGAGGGTTACCTCTGCATCCGCGACCGGCTTCCCGCGCTCGGCTACCTGACCGACCCGATGGCCGCGGCCCGGACCTGGCGGGACGGCTGGACGGTCACCGGGGACCTCGCGCTGATCGACGGGACCGGGCGCGTCCGGATCAAGGGTCGGTCGCGCGGACTGGCCAGGGTGGGCGGCCGCACGGTGTCCGTGTCCGAGGTGAAGGCCGCCCTGGAGACGCTGCCCTGGGTCGAGGCGGCGGCCGTGGTGGTGCTGCCGCACCCGACGCTCGGGCAGTCCCTGGCGGCGGTGGTCGAGGGGCCCGGGGACGCGCCGGCCGAGGACGTGAAAGCCGCGCTGGCCGGGGTGCTGCCCGCGCACGCGGTCCCCTCCCCGGTCGTCCGGGTCGAGCAGCTGCCCCGCTCGCGCACCGGCAAGCCGCACCAGGACGCGATCACCGCCCTGGTCCGTCGGCGGATGTCCGCCTCCTCGCGGCCCTGCCGGACCGCCACGGAGGTCCTGGTCGGCTCCGTCTGGAGCGGCGTGCTCGAACTGGACGGCGCCCCGGGCGCGGACGCCGACTTCTTCCAGCTGGGAGGGGATTCGATGGCGGCGGTCGAAGTACTGGCCGAACTGGAGGGCCGACTGGGCGTCGACATCCCGCTGGACCTCCTGTTCACCAGGTCGAGCGTGGGCGAACTCGCCCGGGAGCTCGACCGGTTGCGGGCCGAACGGTGACCCGCCCGGTCGCCGCTCCGTGGCCCGGGGCCTTCGAGGCGGTGCGGGAGCGGCTGGCCCGGATCCTGGCGTCCGTCCCCGTCGCGGGCGCGCAGCTCTGCGTCTCCCGCGGGGGCACGCCGCTGCTGAACGCCGCGCTGGGCGAGGCGCGCACCGGGACGCCGATGGCCACCGACTCGGTCGTCTACTGGAGTTGCGCGGGGAAGCCGCTGCTGGCCACCGCGCTGGCGACGCTGGTCGACGAGGGCGGGATCCGCTTCGCCGACCCGGTTGCCCGGCACCTGCCGGAGTTCGCCGCCAACGGCAAGGAGGCGGTGACCGTCGCGGACGTCCTGAGCCACGCCGGCGGGTTCCGGCACTTCGAGGGCCCCGGGCCGGACCGGTCGGACTACGCGGACTTCGTGCGCCGGGTGCTCGCGCTGCCGCTCGAACCGGGCTGGGTCCCGGGCGGGCACCAGGGGTACCACCAGGAGACCGGCTGGTACGTGCTGGCGGCCCTGCTGGAGTCCGCGCTCGGGCAGCACTACGGCACCGTCGTGGCGGAACGCGTCTGCCGGCCCCTCGCGCTGCGCTCCACCTGGGCCACGGTGCCGCCCCCGGTTCACGACGGGATCCGGGACCGGCTGGCCGTCCCCTCGTTCGCCGGGCGGCAGGGCCTGCGCCGCTACCCCTACCTGGTGAGCCGCGCCGGCGCGCGGGCGAAGGTCCCGCCGTACGGCTTCTACGGCACCATGTCCGACCTCGCCTCGTTCTACGAGGCCGCCCTGTCCGGGCTGCGGGGCCCGGGGCCGTTCCCGGTCTCCCCGCCGGTGCTGCGCGCCATGGCCGCCCCGCCGCGCGGCCGGGTCCCGGACCGCACCTGGGACTACCCGTGCGCGATGGGGCTGGGCTACTTCTGCGGGCTGTCCGACCACAACGGCTTCGGCGGCAGGTGGTCGGACTCCTCCTTCGGCGCGTCGGGCCGGATCGGCCAGGTCTTCGGGGGCGCCGATCCGGAGACCGGAGTCGTCATCGCCGCCTCCTTCGGCGCGCTCGCCTTCGACAACGGGACCAAGGAAGCCCTGATGGACGCCCTGTACGCGGCGGCACTCGCTTGACCCGCCGCACCGCCCGCGACCCGGAGACTCCTGTGTGGGGGAAGCACGAGACCATGTACACCGACGCCAGTTGTTACCACGCCGCCCTCGGGACGCTCCTCCTGGACGCCTTCCCGGGGACGGACCCGGCGCTGCTGCTGGGCAGCCAGACCGGGACCAGGGTGGTGCTCCGGGACGGCGGGCTGCTGTTCGGGGACGTGGTGCCCGGCCTGCTGGCCACCCTGCGCTCCCGCGGCTGCCTCCTGGAGCGCACGCGGGCCGCTGCCGGGGGCGGTGCGGCGGGGCTCGCGGAGCTGCTGGCGGGCGGGACGCCGGTGGTGGTGGAACTGGACACCTACTACCTGGACCACTTCTGGATGAACCGCGGCCAGGTGCACGCGCTGCACTCGGTCGTGCTGCGCGGCTTCGACGCGCGCGAGCGGACGGTGCGCGTCACCGACCCGGGCGACGTGGTCTTCCTCGACGAGCGCCTCCCGCTCGCCGCCCTCGAACCGGCCCTGGGCCGGGAGGACCTGGGCCAGAGCTGGCTGACGATGGCGCCGACCGGCACCTGGTGCCCGCCCGCGCCGGCCGACCTGGCGGCGGAGTGGGCCGTGCACGTCGACGCCCTCGGGGCCCGGGGCCGCCGGTGGCTGAGCGGCGCGGAGCTGGCCGGGGCGCTGGACGAGCGGATCGACGGCCTGTTCGCCGGGCCCCGCGGGGGCGGCTCCGACCCGGACGCGGTGCCCCGGCTGCAGCACGGCATCTGGAACTACCACCACACCCTGCGCTGGTTCGGGCGCTACCTGCGGGCCCTGGGCGCGACACACGCCGCCGCGGCCGCGGCCGCGGCGGTCGAACGGGCCGCCCAGGACCTCCTCGTGGTCCGCTCGCTGCTGCGCCACACCGGCCCGGAGGACCCGGCGCGCGCCGACCGCCACCGGACCGAGGCCCGCCGTCGGCTCGACCGGATCGCCCGGGGCCTCGACGACGCCGCGGCCCGCCTCGCCGCCCTGCCGGGGGTGGACCGTGCGTGAGGCGTCACCGGTCCGGTACGTGCTGGACCTCGGCGGGCACCGGAACAACGCGGGGTGCGCCGCCCCCGGCTTCGACGCGCGGCAGGGGTTCGACGGCTTCGGCCGGACCTACCCCGCCGAAGAACTGGCGGCCCTCGGGCCCCTGGTCGGCGGCTGGCCGGAGCTCCTGGGGCGCGGGGACCCGGACAACGCGGAGTGCGACGGCCAGGTCGTCGAACTCGACGAGCCCCTGCTGGTGCACGCGGTCGGACTGCTGGGCGCGAGCTGTGGCGGCGCCCTCCGCGACGAACTCGTCCTGGCCGGCCCGCACGCCCCGGACGGCGTCCTGCTGCCGTTCGGCTTCCCGGACTTCCTGGCCCGCCCCGGCACCGGCGACGAGGTGTGCGAGTTCACCGCCTCGGCCCTGCGGGAGAACGGGCGCACCGTCCCCGGCCCGCCGCCGCGCCTGTGGCGCTCGCACGCCGGCCCCGCCCGGCCCGTGGTCTGCTCGACGGTCCGGCTGCCGGTCAACCCCGGTCTGCACCTCTTCGGCCTCTGGGTCCTCGCGGAAGCCGCCGGCACGGGCGCAGGCCGGCCGTGAACGAGCCGAACTGCCTCTACGTCACCCAGGAGCTGGCGCCGTTCTTCGCGGAGGGCGGCCTGGGCCAGGCGTCCCGGGCCCTTCCGGACGCGCTCCGGCGGGACCACGGGATCGGCCACGACCTGATCCTCCCCCACTACCCCCGGCTGGTGGCCGCGCACGGCCTGCGCACCGAGCGGGCGGCGTCGCTCCGGCCGGTCGGGGTGGCCGGCGTCACCGTCCGGCCGGTGGTCGAGCGGCTGGTCGGCCACGGCGGCCCGAACGAGGTGCTCCTGGTCCGGGCCGACCACTGGTACGACCGGGACGGGATCTACCGGGACCGCGACTACGTGGAGTACGGGGACGCGGTGGCCCGGGCCGCCTTCTTCGGGGCCTGCGTCGCCGACTGGGTCCGGGTGTCCGGGCGCCGGTACGACGTGGTGCACGGCAACGACTGGCAGTCCGGGGCCGCCCTCGCCCACCTGCGGTCGCTGCGGGCCGGCGGGAGGCGGCCGACGCTCCTGATGAACGTCCACAACGGGGCCTACCGCGGGGAGGTCGCCGCCGGCTCGCTCGACCGGCTGGGCCTGCCCGCCGACGCCCTGGAGACGCTCCGGGCCAAGGCGCCCGACCGCCCGGGCCTCCTCCTGCTCGGCCTGCTCTCCGCCGACCTCGCCACCACCGGGAGCCCCGGCTACGCGCGGGAACTGCTCCGGGAGTCGCACGGCACCCCGCTCGGCGACGCGCTGGCCCGGACCGGGCTGACCGGCGTCGTGGCGGGCGTGGACGGCGGGGTGTGGGACCCGGCGGCGGCGGGGCGGGTCTCGGTCCCGTTCGGCCCCGCGTCGGCCGCGGCCGGGAAGCGGGCGAACAAGCAGCTGCTCCAGCGGCGCACCGGCCTGCGGGAGGACCCCGGGCTCCCGGTGTTCGGCCTCTGCGCCCGCCTGGTGGCGGAGAAGGGCATCGACCTCGCCCTGGCCGCGGTCGCCCCGCTGGTGCTGGCCGGCGGTGCCCAGCTCGTGGTGATCGGGCCGGGCGACGGCCGGTACGTCGAGGCCGTCGCCGAACTCGCCGCGCAGGCACCGGACCTGGTCCACCACTGCCCCCGGTTCGACCAGGACCTCGCCTGGCTGGCCTACGCGGGCGGCGACTTCACGCTGATGCCGTCCCGGGTCGAGCCCTGCGGGCTCAACCAGCTGATCGCCATGGCGTACGGGACCGTGCCGCTGGTCAGCTCGGTCGGCGGCCTGGGCGACACCGTCACGGACCTCGGGCGCCACCCCGGCACCGGGACGGGGTTCGTCTTCGCCGACCTGACCGCCGACGCCGTCCGGCTGACCGTCCGCCGGGCCGTCGACTGGCTCCTGGACCGTCCCGCCGAAGTGGCGGCCGCCCGGGCCCGGATGATGGCCCAGGACTGGTCCTGGGCCCGCACCGCCAAGGAAACCGCACCCCTGTACACACGAATGGGCGCCCCTCAGCCATGAACCGAACCACGGACCACCAGAGCGAGATATCCGCGTACCTGGAGAACCTGCGGAGGGCGATCGACGGGCTCTCCGTCCCCGACCTGCTGCGGGTGGCCGAGCTCGTCGAGCGCACCCACCTCGACGGCCGCGTGGTCTACACCTGCGGGAACGGCGGCAGCGCCGCCACCGCCTCCCACCTCGCGGTCGACCTCGCCAAGGGCGCGCGGGCCTCCGGCGCGCCGCCGCTCCGCACGGTGTCCCTGGTCGACCACGTGGCGGCGCTCACCGCCTGGGCGAACGACGTCGGCTACGACGCGGTCTTCAGCGGGCAGTTGGAGGGGCTGGCGGAGCCGGGCGACCTCCTCCTCGCCATCAGCACGAGCGGGAACTCCCCGAACGTCCTGGCGGCCCTGCGCTGCGCGCGCGGGCTCGGCCTGCGCACCGCGGGCCTGCTCGGGGCGGGCGGCGGACGGGCCGCCGAGCTCTGCGACGCGTGGGTGGCGGCCCCGGCGGCGCGGATCGAGGAGCAGGAGGACATCCACATGACGGTCGCGCACCTGCTGACCCGCTGCCTGCGCAACACCGTCCGCGCCCGGGCCGTCGCACCCCTGGGCGCGCCCGCGGAGCGGCACCGGTGAACGGGAGGCCGGCCGTCCTCCTCGACCGGGACGGGACGCTGACGGAGCCGCGCCACTATCCGAGCTCGCCCGCGGAGCTGGTGCTCCAGCCGGGGATCGGCGCCCCGCTGCGCGGCCTCCGCCAACTCGGCGTCGCCCTCGTGGTGGTCACCAACCAGTCCGGCCTCGCCCGGGGGCTCTTCACCCCGCAGGACCTCGACGCCATGCACCGGCACCTGCGCTCCCGGCTCCGCGCCCTCGGGGTCTGGCTGGACGGGATCTACCACTGCCCCCACCACCCGGACGGGACGGTGCCGGAGCTCGCCGTCCGCTGCCGGTGCCGCAAACCCGGGCCCGGCCTGCTGCTCCGGGCCGCCGAGGACCTCCACCTCGACCTCGCGCGGTCGTGGATGGTCGGCGACTTCGCCAGCGACGTCGGCGCGGGCCGGCGGGCCGGCTGCCGGACCGCCCTGGTGGGCCCCGCCGCGGCCGACCCCGACCCGGACTCCCCCGCCCCGGACCTGCGCGCCCCGACCACCGCGCGGGCCCTGGAGCTGATCGCCGGGGCGTTCGGGGGCACGCCGTGATCCGTCCCGCACCGGTGTCGGCCGTGCTCGCCGACGGGCGCACCATCCACTTCTACGACGACGAGCAGCGACACCGCCCCGTCCCGCCGGACCGCCGCGTGCTGCCGCCCGCCGGGCCGCCGTCCGAACTGCGCTGGGACGCGACGACGGAGGAGTGGGTCATCATGGCTCCCCACCGCGCCGCCCGGGCGGGCGGGGAGGGGCCCGGCTGCGCGCTGTGCCCGACCACCGGGGGCGCCGCGACGGAGGTGCCCGCGGCCTCCTACGACGTGGCGGTGTTCGAGAACCGCTACCCCGCGCTGCGCGGGCCGGGCGGCCCCGCGCCGGGTGCGGTCCCCGGCCCGCACGCCGGCGCCCCGGCCGGCGGCAGGTGCGAGGTGGTGTCGTTCTCCTGCGCGCACGACACCTCGCTGGCCCGGCTGCCGCTGCGCCGGATGACCACCGTCGTCGAGGCGTGGGCGGACCGCACCCGCCGGCTCAACGGCCTCCCGGGGGTCGAGCAGGTCGTCTGCTTCGAGAACCGCGGTGCCGAGCTCGGCGCGACGCAGGCCCACCCGCACGGCCAGATCTACGCCTACCCGTTCGTCCCGGCCCGCTTCGGACGGATGTGGGAAGCGGCGGCGCGGGCCCGCCGGCAGGGCCGGCCCTGCCCCTTCTGCGAGGTCCTGGCCGCCGAGGAACGGGCCGGCGAGCGCGTCGTGCTGCGCACGCCGCACTGGACGGCCTTCGTCCCCTACGCCGCCCGCTGGCCCTACGAGGTGCACGTCTACGCCCGCCGGCACACCGCGGACCTCGGCGGGCTCGGCCCGGAGGAGCGCGCGGACCTGGCCCGCACGTACCGCGAGGTGCTCCGGCGCTTCGAGCACGTCGAGGAGGCGCCCCTGCCGTACCTGGCGCTGTGGTGCCAGGCGCCGGCCCGGGAGGGCCGGGAGGCGGCCCACCTGCACGCCCGGATCTTCTCCGACCGCTCCCGCGCGACGGGGGTGAAGCGGCTGGGCGCCGGCGAGCTGGGCGCGGGGGCGTTCGTGAGCGAGGCCCGGCCGGAGGAGGCCGCCGAGCGGCTGCGCGCGGCCGCGCCGGCCGAGGAGAGCTGAGGGAGACCATGGAACCCGCGACCGCGTTCGAGGCCCCGTCGGGCCGGGGCCCGCTGCGCACCGTCCTCGCCGCGCTGCGCGAGGAGCGCGCGCGGCTGGCGCTCGCCGCCGTCGCCTTCGTCGGCAAGCACAGCCCGGCGTGGCTCACCCCGCTGATCACCGGCGACCTGATCGACGCCATCGTCCAGCACCGCCCGGTCTCCCGGCTGGTGGCCGACTCCGCCGCACTGCTGGCGGTCCTGGTGCTCAACGTGCCGCTGCACCTGCTGTACGTGCACTGGATGTACGGCGCGGTGCGGCGCACGGGCACCCGGCTGCGCGCGGCCCTGTGCGCCCAGCTGCAACGGCTCTCCATCGGCTACCACGCGGGACTCAGCGCGGGCGTCCTGCAGAGCAGGGTGATCGGCGACGTGGACAGCATCGAGCAGGCCCTGCGGCAGAGCGGGGACACGGGGCTCGCCGCGGCGGCGACGCTCGGCGGCGCCCTGGTCGTCATCGCCCTGCGGGCGCCCGCCTTCCTGCCGGTCTTCGTGGTCGTCGCGCCGGTGTCCGCGTTGCTGGTGATGCGGCTCAGGGGCCGGATGACGGAGCAGAACGGGCGCTCCCGGCAGGAGGCCGAGAAGCTGTCCACCCGGATCGTCGAGATGACCTCGCTGGTGCCGATCACCCGGGCGCACGGGCTGGAGCGGGCCGCGCTCGCCCGGGTCGCCGAGGCCCTGCAGCGCGCCCTGGCCACCAGGACCCGCCTGGACCTGGTGAACGGCCGCTTCTCCGCCCTGTCCTGGATGCTCTTCAACGCCGTCAGCGCGGTGTGCCTGCTCGGCTCGGCCTTCGCCGCGTACTACGGCGCGCTGGACGTGACGCCGGGCACCGTGGTCATGCTCGGCACCTACTTCTCCTACCTGACGGGCGCGGTCGCCAACCTGCTCGGCCTGACGCCGGTGGTCACCCGGGGCCTGGAGTCGGTCCGGTCCGTGAGCGAGGTCCTGCGGGCTCCCGACCTGGAGGACAACGAGGGGAAGCCCGAGGTGGCCGCCGTCCGCGGCCGGCTGGATTTCGAAGGGGTCGGGTACACCTACCGGGACGCGGACCGGCCCGCCGTCGAGGGGATCTCCTTCTCCGCGGAGCCCGGCGGCGTCGTCGCCGTGGTCGGCCCGTCGGGAGCCGGGAAGTCGACCCTGCTCTCCCTCCTCATGGGGTTCCTGCGGCCCACCGAGGGCCGGATCCTGCTCGACGGCGCGGACATGGAGACCCTCGACCTGCGGAGCTTCCGGCGCTTCCTGTCGGTCGTCCCGCAGGAGTCGGTCCTCTTCGAGGGGACCGTCCGGGAGAACGTCGCCTACGGGAGGCCGGGGGCCGCCGAGGAGGCCGTGCGCGCCGCGCTGCGGGACGCCGACGCCCTCGACTTCGTCGAGCGCCTGCCCGACGGCCTCGACACCGTGGTGGGCGACCGGGGGACCCGGCTGTCCGGCGGGCAGCGGCAGCGCCTGTGCATCGCCCGGGCCCTCCTGCGCGACCCGAGGGTGCTGGTCCTGGACGAGGCCACCTCGTCCCTCGACTCGCGCTCCGAGGCCCGGGTCCAGCAGGCGCTGGCCCGGTTGGCGTCCGACCGCACGCTCCTGATCGTGGCGCACCGGCTCTCCACCGTCCGCCGCGCGGACACCATCCTGGTGCTCGACGGGGGACGGATCGCCGAGGTCGGCACCCACGACGACCTGCTCGCCCGGGGAGGCCGCTACGCGGACCTGCAGGCGGCCCAGCTGGTCTGACCCGGCCGGCCCGCACCGTCAGGCGGCCGGGCCGCCGAGGAGCGGGTCGGCGGCGGGCACCGGCTGCTCGCGCCCCGTCCGCTCGGGGATCAGGAGGTCGCCGATGCCGCAGGCCAGCGCCGCGCAGATGGCGTCGAGGTCCGCCAACTTGAGGCTGATCGGCTGCCCGGACCAGAGCCCGGACATCTTCCCGGTCGAGATCACCAGCCCGTGCTGGGCGAGTCGGCGGTGCATCTCGACCGCCGTCCAGATGCCGCGGTCCGCGGCGGCCCTGCGCAGGTCCCACCTCACCGATCGGCCCTCCCTTCCCGCGGTGTCCGCGGCTCCGGCCCGCCGTCGGCCGAGCCGCGGGGCCGGACGGCCGCAGGGTCCGGAACGGGTTCAACCACGTGTGCTGGCCTCCTCTGGAATCGGTCGACGGCATTCGCCCCCGGGCAGGCCGAGCCGATTTCCGACCCGCGCCGAACCGCCCGGAAAGGCAGCCGGAAACAGCCCGGCGGCTCGGCCGGACCCGGCACCGGCGGGCAGAAATTCACTCCACTCCCCGGAGATTCCGACGATTCCCGGCGCCTTTCACCGCACACGGCGGCGAATCGAGCGCCGGAATTCCGGCGGCCCGGCCGCGTTCCGCCGAAGCGATGGCGACGCTAGGCGGACCGGTTGCCGCGCGTCAAGCGACCGGCCCTGCGGTCGGGCGAATGGCAAAAGGCCCATGGGTCAGCATACGAATAAAGCGATCCAAAGCGGACATTTACCGATTCGTCCGACACCATTGAAAGTCCTTGCAGGGCCTTCCGCAAGATGATTAACTGCATGTTGCCGAGAGGATTCGGTGCCACCGGGAAGCGAAGCGCAGTGCCGTCGGCACTGCCCCACCTCCCTTCTCCGGCCGGCCTCGCACCAAGCCTGGAGAGGTTCATCCGCCCATGCTCCCGCCCCCCTCCGGACGGAACAGCGCTCCCGCGCGCCGACAGGCCGGCGAGGGCCCGAGCGACCTGTGGGTGAGCAGTGCACCGCTGCGCATCTCGCTCGCCGGCGGCGGAACGGACGTGCCCAGCTACGCCGACCGGTTCGGCGGGGCGGTGCTGGGCGCCGCGATCAGCCTGCGCGTGACGGTCGTGGGCCGGCCGCGGGCGGCCGCCGCCGGCATCCGGGCCTGCCTCGACTCGCACGGCACCGGGTTCTCCCACGACCACGCGGCCAACCCGTTCGTCGCGGAAGCCCTGCGCCGCCACTGGGACGGCGGCCCGCTGGACCTGGTGTCGTTCGGCGACACCCCGACGGGCAGCGGGCTCGGCAGCTCGGCGGCGTTCTCGCTGGCCCTGGTCGCCGGGCTCCACCCCGGGCGGCTGCCGCCCGCGGAACTGGCGCGCGCCGGCAGCGACTTGGAGACCCGGGGGCTGGGCCGGCCCGTCGGCGGCCAGGACCACTACCTGTCGGCCCTCGGAGGTTTCCACCTGCTGCGGTTCCACCCGGGCGGCCGGGTGGAGGCCGAGGAGGTCCCCGTGTCCGCCGGCTTCGCCCGGCGGCTGGGCGCGGACCTGCTGCTGTTCTTCACCGGGACGACCCGGGACGCGGGCACCGTGCTGGCGGCCCAGGACCACCGGACCAGGAGCGGCGACGCGGCCACCGAGGGCGGACTGCACGGGATCAAGGAACTCGTCCCGCTCGCCGTCCGGGCCCTGCGCGCCGAGGACTCCCCGGCCGTCGGCGAAGTGCTGTTCCGGCACTGGGAGTTGAAGCGCGCCCTGAGCCCGCGGATCAGCTCCGCCCCGATCGACCGCGCGTACGCCGACGCCCTCGCCGCCGGGGCGACCGGCGGGAAGCTGATGGGCGCCGGCGGGGGAGGCTTCTTGCTGCTGCACGCGGGCCCGGGCGCCCGGACGGCCGTGCGCGCCGCCATGCGGGCGCACGGCTTCCGGGAGTACGACTTCGCCTTCTCCCCCCGCGGGGTGGAGGTCGCCTCCGTCCCGTCCCCGGCCCCGTCCGGCTGACCGCGGAAATCCACCGCGGCCGCACCCGCGGTGAAACCGGAACTGCGGCAGGACCCGGCAGATCCTTTACCAAACAAGGATGACGGTAAAGCGAATCGTATGCCACCATCAATCCGTGATGTTCTACGTCTTGGGGCCGTTGAGAATTTCGTCCGGCGGACCACTGATCGGCCCGCGGGGCGCCAGGGACCGGACATTCCTCGCGGAATTGCTCGCCCACTCCGGTTCGGTGGTATCCGCACAGCACATCGTCGAAACGGTCTGGCCCGACCGGCTTCCCGCCAATCGCGCCAATGCCCTGCACGTCCGGATATCCCGGCTGCGGTCACTGTTTCGGGACATCACGGGATCCGATGACGCGCCGCAGGTGATATCGACCCACCCGGAGGGTTATCGGATCGAACCGTCCTGGACGGACGCGGCCCGCTTCGAAGCGCTGGTGGCGGAGGCCGAACGGGACCGGCGGACGGGCGCCCCGGCGGCGGCCGCCGACAAGCTGGCGGAGGCGCTCGGCCTGTGGCAGGGCGACCCCTACCTCGACGTCACCACCGGCGACTGCGTCACCGCCGAGGCCAGACGGCTGACGGACCTGCGCCTGAACGCGCTGGAACTGCAGGCCGAGGTGCTGCTCTCCCTCGGTGCGCACTCCGAGGTGGTGAACCGGCTGAGCGCGGTCGCCGGCCAGTACCCGCTCCGGGAGCGGCTGCACGGCCACCTGATCACCGCCCTGCACCGGGCCGGCCGGTCGGCGGAGGCCCTGGTCGCCTACGCCGGGTTGCGGACGGTGCTCAACGAGGAGCTCGGCACCGAGCCGAACCGGCACCTGCGCCAACTGCACCAGGTGGTGCTGACCCAGCAGGACGCGCACCAGTCCACCGAACCCCCCGCGCCGCCGCGGCCGCCCGCGCCCGTCGTGGACGCGCTGTTCCAACTGCCGCCCGACATCGGCGACTTCGTCGGCCGGCAGGACACCGTCGCCGACCTGGTCGCGGCCCTGGCCGGCCGCCACGACCAGGCCCTCCCGATCGCCACCGTCACCGGACGGGGCGGGTCGGGCAAGACCGCGCTGGCCGTCCGCGCCGCCCACCGCCTGCGCGGGACGTTCCCGGACGGCCAGCTGTACCTGGACCTGCACGCCGACCGGGAGCACCCCGCCGACCCGGCGGAGGTGCTCGCCCGCGTCCTCGTGGACCTGGGCATGAGCAGGACCGCCGTCCCCGACGGGGTGGAGCGGCGGAGCGCCGCCTACCGCAGCGTCCTGGCGAACCGCCGCGTCCTGGTCCTGCTGGACAACGCCCGCGACGAGGCGCAGGTGCAGCCGCTCCTGCCGGGCACCGCCGGGTGCGCCGTGCTGGTGACCAGCCGGGCTCGGCTCACCGGCCTCGCGGCGACCTGCCGCACGGAGCTCCGGCCGCTCGACCCGGTCGGCTCCCGCGAGCTGCTCGCCCGCATCGCCGGGCCGGAGCGCATCGCCACCAGCCCGTGGTCCGCGGACGAGATCGCCTCGCGGTGCGACCACCTCCCCCTCGCGCTGCGGATCGCCGGGGCCAGGCTCTCGGCCCGGCCGTACTGGAGCGTCTCCGACCTCGCGGCCCGGCTCGCCGACGAGCGGTGCTGCCTCGACGAGCTGCGCCACGGGACCTCGACCGTCCGGGCGAGCCTCGACGCCGACTACCGCGCCCTGGCCCCGCACGACCGCCACCTGCTGCACCGGCTCGGCACGCTCGGCCCGGCGCGGTTCACCGCCGCCGCGACGGCCGGGCTGCTGGAGGTCCGCCCCGGCGAGCTGCTGCCCGCGCTCGAGCGCCTGGCCGACGTGTCCCTGCTGGACGTGGAGAGCCGGCACGGCGCGGACGGCGTCTCGTTCGGCTTCACGAACCTGACCCGGGTCTACGCCCGGGAGCGGGCGCGGGCCGAGCATCCGGGCCCGGAAGGGACCGGATGTCCTTGACGACCCGGCCGCCCTGGACGACCACCTTGACCGACCGCGGATCGGCGAGCGCGTGGACGTCCCGCAGGACGTCCGCGTCGGTCACCACCAGGTCGGCCAGCTTGCCGGTCTCCAGGGTTCCGAGCCTGTCCCCGTAGCCGAGCAGTTCGGCCGCGGTCCGGGTGCCGGCCCGGACGGCCTGCGCGGGCGTCATCCCGAGGTCCACCAGGTGGCCCAGCTCCGCCAGGTTCGCCCCGTGCGGGCAGGCGCCCGCGTCGGTGCCCATCGCCACCCTGACGCCGGAGGTGACGGCGGCCGCGAGGTTGCGCCGGGCCGCCTCCAGCCACCGCGTCTTCTTCTCGTAGCGGTACCGGGGGGTGGTGACCGGGTCCGGGGCCCGCAGCGCCACGCTCAGGGTCGGCACCAGGTAGGTGCCCCGGTCGGTCATCAGCCGCAGGGCCTCGTCGTCCACGCCGTAGCCGTGTTCCACGCTCGTCGCCCCGCCCCGGACCGCCGCGAGGATCCCCGCCAGGCCCTGCGCGTGTGCGGCGACCGGCCGGCCGCCCCGGAGCGCGACCTCCTCGACGACCAGGCGCACCTGCCGCTCGGGCACCCCCACGTCCTCCGGGCGGGAGGTCGGGCTCGTCATGCCGCCGCTGGTGCAGAGCTTGATCACGTCCGCGCCGCTGCGGAGCAACCTCCGCACCACGAGCCGCAGTTCGTCGTCGCTGTCCGCGACGGTGTCGAGGTCCCTGGGGCCGGTCGGGATCGGCCGGCCGTTGGCCAGGCTACGGTCGGCGTGGCCGCCGGTGGGGCTGATCAGGCCGATGGCGAGGTGCAGCCGCGGGCCGAGGACGAGCCCCGCGGCCATCGCGTCCCGGAAGCCGGGGTCGGTGCCCCCCAGGTCGCGGGCCGTCGTGATGCCGGCCTCGAGCGTCCGCCGCAGGTTGTTGGCGGTCACCATGTGGAAGTGCGAGGGGAACATGCCCAGGGCGGCGAGCGGCGGGGTCCGGTCGGCGGCGAAGTGGACGTGGCAGTCGATGAAGCCGGGCAGCACGGTGTGACCGCGGAGGTCGTACTGCGGCAGTTCGGCGTCCTCGGCGGGCGGGTCGGGGCGCAGCGGCCCCACGTAGCCGAGTTCGTCGCCGTGGACCACGACCTCGCCGTCGGCGACCGGGGCGCTGTCGGTGCCGGTGACGATCCGGGCGTGGACCAGGCGCAGCCCCCCGTCCGGAACCGGCAGGCGCGGGACGTTCACCGGGCCTCCCCGGGCACCCGCGCGGTCAGCAGGTGGCTGCGGCGCCGGGCCGGCGCCGGCTCGTCCGGCCACCGGCCGTAGCGCCGGCCGACCTGGTCGGGGCCCAGGACGGCCTCGACCGCCCACCCGCACTCCTCGACCACCCGGGCCGGCTCGTCGGTGCCGAAGCGCCAGACGAAGCCGGCCCGGTGGGGCGCGTTCCCGGCCTTGTCGGCACAGATGAGGTCCGCGGCCAGCCGGCTCCCGCAGGCCGAGAGCGCGGCCGCGGTTCCGAGCACGTCCCTGGCGAGGGCCTCCGGGAGGTAGAAGAGCAGCCCCTCGCCGATCCACGCGGTCGGCTCGGCGGGGTCGTGCCCCGCCGCCCGCAGCGCCGCCGGCCAGTCGTCGGCGAGGTCCGCCGCCACCGGCCGCCGGTCGCAGCGCGCCCGGGCGCCGCCGGTCTCCAGCACCGCCGCCTTGTGCGCCAGCAGGTCGGCCCGGTCCAGTTCGAACAGCACGGTGCCGTCCGGCCAGTCGAGCCGGAACGCGCGCGCGTCGAACCCCGCGCCGAGGACGACCACCTGCCGGAGCCCGGCCGCCCGGAGGAAATCGTCGTACCAGCGGGTGCGCACCGGCAGGTAGGGGTTGTCGTCGGTCGCCCGGTGGGTCACCCCGAAGGTGTCGAGCATCCGGCCGCCGAGCTCCCCGGCGAAGGCGGCGGCGTACGGGTCGTCGAAGAGCCGGTCGGGCCGCAGGCTCTCCCGGGCCCGGGCGGCGGCCGTCCAGCAGGCGGTCCGGGCGACGGCGCCCAGGGCCGGGCCGGCGTCGGCGTTCGTGCTGCTCATGGCTCTGCTCCCGTCTCCGCGGCGGTCGGCGCCGCGCTCAGGCGAACGGCTGGGGATGGGGGTTGAGGTCGTCCTCGGCGCGGACGGGGTGGCCGAGCAGCTCCGGGAGCCGGTACAGGCGCGGGTGGCCCCGGTACTGCGCGTGCGGGTTGAAGGCCAGGGGCTGCAGGCCGGGTATCACCGCGCCCGCCACGTGCAGGCCGATCGAGCGCAGCTCGGGCGTGGTGAGGTCGACCGCGTAGACCTCGTGCCCGGCCCGTTCGCAGCGCTCGACGAGGTGGCGCAACCGGGCGGCGTCGTCCTCCAGCAGCGCGGACGGCGGTGCGGTGACCGGCCGGGGCGGCCGCGGGCCGTGCCCGCCGAGCAGGAAGTCCAGGGCGTGCGCCATCTCCGGGGCACCGATCTCGACCGCGCCCTTGATGATCGCCCCGCGGTCCTCCGGCTTCTTCTGCGCCCCGTTGTGCACCGCGGTGCGGATGGACATGCCCTCGCCGATCGCGTGCTCCACGGCCCGCGGCAGGTCGACGTGCGTGGCCGCGCTGACGATCCGCCGGGCCACCGGGTCGTGCGGCGCCTCCTGGACGCAGTAGACCGTCGGCACCCCGATCTCGGACGTGGCGTCGAAGACGTGCACCCGGACGAACTTCCGGTCGCACCACTCCACCAGGCGCGCGCCCTCGGGCGTGAGCACGCCCGGGTCGACCCTGGGCAGCCGCAGTCGCTGGTGCCAGGTCACCGCGATCATGTCGCGCTCGATGACCTCGCAGATCCCGGAGGCCAGGGCCGACTCCCAGCTGCCGCCGGCCGCGACCCCGGTGCTGATCTGGGCCCAGAAGCGCTCGCCGGGCATCGGCGGCAGCCCGAGGCGGGTCATCACCGCCGGCAGGTGGACCTTCTCCCCCGTGGCGACCCGGACGCCCTCGGCCCAGCGGATCGGCTGGTGCCTGTCCGGGAGCGTGAGCCTGCACCGGGGGTCGGCGAGTTCCCTCGCCGAGCAGCGGGGGACGGTGTCGAGGTCGATCGCGGTCGGCAGCGAGGCGGCGTCGCTCACCGGGAACTCGCGCTGCACGGTGTAGTTGGCCAGGCGTTCCAGCGTCTCGACGGCGCTGATCCGCCAGGCGGTCTCGGCGTCGCCCGAACGGCCCGACCCGTGCGACTCCTTGACCGTCCGCGGGTAGGGCCGGGAGACGGTGAACGGGGCCGAGGCGCTGACGAAGGAGTGCCACCACGGCGGCAGGTAGGAGGCGGGCAGCCGGCGCGGCAGGACGGGGACGGCGGCGAAGGGGCCGGCCAGTTCGTGGACCTTGCTCAGTGCAGTCATGTCGGTGGTCTCTCTTCGGCGGCCCGCGGGCTAGTCGGTGTGGCCCAGGGCGAGGGCGAGGAACGGCCGGGAGTCCAGGTGCCCGAGCCCGGCGGCGGCGTGGAGCAGGACCGGGTTGACCCCGCGGAGCAGGCTGCCGGACAGCCCGGCCGAGACCGCCGTCAGCCACGCCGTGTGCAGGCTGTACCCGGTGCCGACGAGCAGGTTGAAGTACCCGTCCGCGCCGTCCCGCCCGAGGCTGCCGGCCAGGTCGGAGACCGGCACCACGAGCGCCGGGCAGTTCACGAACTGCGGCTGCAGCGAGAGGTACCTGGCCTCCTCCGGCGGCAGGTCCGCCAGCCGGTGGAACCCGTCGCCGGTGTAGTGGTGGACGGCGGGGGCGAGGCCGGCCACCCGCTGCGCGAACACCAGCCAGCGGTGCGGCGGCGCGTCGCCCGCGAGGGCGGCGGCGGCCTGGACGGCGCTCCGGCAGACCGTCTCCAGCGCCTCGGCGGCGACCGGACGCGGGCCGAAGAACCTGGTCGCCCGGCGCTGCGCGGTCAGTTCGTCGAACCGTGCCGCCGACAGCCCCGCCAGCGCCCCGGCCGGCTGCGGGCTGACGGTCGGCCCGGCCCCCGGGACGAGTTCGCGCCGGGCCGCGCGGGCCATCAGGCCGGCCGCCGTGGCGCCCAGCACGGCCACCTTGGGCTGGATCGCGGTGCTCACGCTTCCCCCTGGAGGATCACGACGCCGGTGACCGGTTCGGTCTCCGGGTTCAGGTCGAGCAGGCCGGTGAACCCGGCCGACTCCCACCGGGCCAGCAGCCGGGGCCGCAGCCCCATCGCCCCCGCGGCCGCGAAGGTCTGGGAGAGCGCGACGCCCGCGTCGAGGAAGCCGAGCCGGAACCCGAAGTCGCCGTACTTCGCGGACAGCTTCCCGACGTCGGCCACCCACACCAGCAGCCGGTCCCAGCCCTCGTCGTCCAGCACCGGCGCGAGGGTGTGCGCCACCTCGGCGGCGGTGACCCGGCCGGTGGCGACCAGGGCGTCCCGGGTCGGGTCGTACCACGCGGCGTGGCTGCCCAGCCCGGGCAGTTCCGTCCGGGAGACCACGAACGCCTGCTGCGAGCCCAGGTTGCCCCCGGAGGGGATCACCCGGAAGGGCACCCCGCTCTCGCTCCGCTCCCGCACCCCGACCGTCCTGCGCAGCAGCGCGAAGACCTCGGACACCTCCGGTGCGCCGGCCGGGAGGTCCGCTGCGCGGAGCACCGGGCCGGTCGGCAGCGTGCGGCCGGCGCGCTGCAGTTCGGTGGTGTCCGGCTTGCGCTTGAAGGAGGCGGGGATGCCGAACTGCGGCGGCGGCAACTCGATCTCCTGCTCGAACTCCCAGACCTGCTGGGCCTCCGCCGCGCCGGCGAGGGCGGCCGAGCCGCACCGCGCGCAGTCCGCGGACCGGTACAGCCGCGGCTCGTCGACCTCGGCGGCGGGCCGCCGGTTCTCGTCCCAGCCGACCCGGAGCAGGCGGTTCACCGTGCCGACGGCCGCGACCCCGGACAGGGCGTGGACCGCCTCGGCGACCACCAGGCCGGTCAGCAGCGCGGCCGGGCCGGCGGGGAGGTCCGCACCGGGCGCGGCCAGCGGCAGCGGCAGCGCCGACCAGGCGCAGGCCGCGCACGCGTACGCGCCGTGCACCATCGGCCCGGCGAACCCGCCGTCGCGGCCGGCGGCGGCGCCGAGCCAGGGCACCTGCCGCTCGAAGCACCGCTCCAGGACGTCCGGCGTCCGCTCCCCGGCGCCCTCGAAGACCTGCACCACGAGGGCCGTCGGCAGCGCGACCCCGTCGCTGTCCGGGAGCGCGTCGAGCAGTTCGGCGGAGAAGCCGTGCACGGCCGGGACGGCCCGGGCGAGCTCCGAGCGCACCGCGGCGGCCAGCGGGCCGTCCCCGGCCACCAGGACCCGGGCGGCCGCCAGCCTCGCCGCGGCCTCCGCCGCGGACCGGGCCCGGTCGGCGTACCCGGCGCTGCGGGCGAAGAACGCGGACAGCTCGCCCGGCGCCCCGTCCGCGGGGGCGGTCGGGTCGACCGTCTCCACCAGCCCGTGGTTGCGCAGCAGCGCGACGCCGTCCCGGACGTCCTCGACCGGGATGTCGAGGGCCAGGGCCAGCTCCGGCAGCGACCGGGTGCCGTCCAGCAGGTCGCACAGCCCGGGGAGGACGTCCACGGCGCCCGGCCCGGTGAACGGCACCCGGGTCGTCCCGCCCTCCACGACGTACGCGGAACCGACCGTCACGCGGACCAGCCCCGGGGTGAGGGCGTAGCGGGTCTCCTTGGCCTGGGTGGCGGAGGTCGTCACGCCGCACCGTCCCTTCCTGCGACGTCCCCGGTGCGCCCCGCCCAGCGCGGGCAGGAGGGCAGCGGGACGAAGGTGTGGCTGATGATGTCCCCGGTGAGCACGTGGTACGTGTACAGGCTCCGGACCGCGGTCGTCGGCTCGCCGGCGAGCGCCCGCGCCAGGCCGGCGGCGATCACGGCGTGGTGGCCGAGGTGTCCCGGCGGGCCGGCCGAGGGGTCCTCGTCGTAGAGGTCCCAGAGGGCCTCGACGTACTCCGGCCGGGGGTCCGTGGACAGGACGCGGGTCTCCAGGCACTCGTGGCAGCCGGGCAGTCCGGGACCGAGGACCGGCCCCACGTGGATCACCGGATGGGTGTAGGTCACGGGCAGCCACCAGGGGACGCCGGGGGTCCCGTCCAGCTCGCGGGCGACCGCCCGGCTGGGCCGCCAGGAGGCCAGGACGACGGGGCGGGCGCCGGCCGCTGCGACGCCGGTGACCGTCTCGAACGCCGGGGCGGCGGCACCGAGCCGTTCGGCGACCGCCTCGCCGAACGGCCCCACCGGGAGCACGACGGGAGGACGAGCATTTTTCGTGTTCATGCGCAGCGCTTCGCTCCTGGCCTGGTCGGTTCGATCGAGCCGGGTTCGGGGCCGGGGGCCCCGGCCCCGAACCCGGCTCACACCGGCGCGGTGCCGGTGTCCTCGCTCACCTGCGGGTGACTACTCGCAGTCCTCGCTGGCGCAGGACTCCCAGCTGCCGCACCCGCAGTCGCAGGAGCCCTTGGCCGCCAGCTCCGCCGGCGCAGGGAACTGCTCCACCGTGAGCTGCATCCGGCGACGCCCCTCGACGGACGGAACGTCCTCGGAGCTGATGGCAGTGCCAACCGTGATCGACATGACTTCCCCTTCCTCTGGACCAAGCGGTTGCTCGGAACGGTGCGCGGCAGCCCGCCGCGCACCGCGCCCCAGTGTCACCAAAGGTGCTTTCGGTCCCCTTGCAACTCCCTGTCACCTCTGGCCCCGACGGTTGCGGGCGGCCGACGGCCGGCGGCCAGCGGTCGGCGGTCAGCGGCCGGCGGCCGGCGGTCGGCGGTCGGCGGCCGGCGGTCGCTCGTACGGGTCGGGCACGGGAGGCCCGGTGCGGTCACGGGCGGGCACGCAGCGGCCGGGTTCCCGTCCGGGCACGCCGACGGCCCCGGACGGGTCGTCCGGGGCCGGTGATCGATCCCTCCGGGAAGCCGGTGCCTCGGCTCGTCCGGGTCGGTGGCGGTATCCGGGGGTGCGCGGGTTCCCCCCGCCCGCGGCGTCTGCCACGGGCCGACCGCGCTCCCCCGGATCCGCGGCACCGGCGGCGCTCCCCCCGGGCGCCGTGCGGTGCGTGCGCCGGGCCCCGGGACGGCGAGCGGCTGCCGTCGGTGCGGGGTTCGGCGGGCGCGGCCGCCGGGTGTCCGGGCGGCCGCGGGTCCGGTCGGCCCCCTGCCGGTCGTGGCGGGGGCCGGGGTGGGTCAGGACCAGGCGATGTCCCGCCGGGGGCGGCGGGCGGTGGCGGTGCGCTGGGTGCGGGGCATGCTCTTCTCCGTGCCGTGGCGTGGGGCCGGAAGCGGTCGGGTTCCGGCGGGCGGTCCTTGGTGCGACAGGACAAGCCTGGATCGAGCCGATAATCGGCCGATAACATCTGTCTAACGTGCACCGACGGGGAGTCGGACGGGGCGCACGCGGACAGGGAGCACCACGGTGCGCTTCGGCTTGCTCGGAACTCTGACGGTCCACGACGGAACGGCCGAGCGCCCGATCCGCGGACCCAAGGCCCGCACCCTGCTCGCCGTCCTGCTGCTGAACGCCGACCGGCCCGTCTCGCTCGACCGCCTGGTCGACGCGCTCTGGGGCGAACACGCCCCCGCCACCGCCGAAGCCTCGCTGCGCAACCTGGTCGCCCGGCTGCGCAAGTCGCTCGCCGACGAGGACGGGACCCGGCTGCGCGCCACCCCCGCCGGCTACCGGCTCGTCGTGGCGGACGAGGAACTCGACACCCGGCGGTTCGAGGCGGCGGTCCGGCGCGCCCACGCCGCGCACGAGGCCGGCGACCTGCCCGCCGTCCTGGCCGAGACCGCCACCGCGCTCGGCCTGTGGCGCGGCGAACCGCTCGCCGACCTGCCGGAGGCGGCCGGGAACGGCGCGGCGTGCGAGCAGTGGCGGGAGAGCCGGCTGCAGGCCCTGGAATGGCGCTTCGACGCCGAACTGCGCCTGGGCCGCCCGCACGCCCTGATCCCCGAACTCACCCGGCTGGTCGGCGAACACCCGCTCCGCGAAGCCTTCCACGCCCAGCTGATCCGGGCCCTCCAGGCGACCGGCGACCGCGCCCGGGCCCTCGCCGTGCACCAGCGCCTGCGCACCGCCCTGGTCGAGGAACTGGGCGTCGAACCCGGACCCGCCGTGCGGGAGGCGCACCGGCGGCTGCTGGCCGAACAGCCGGAGCCGGAACCGGAGTTGCTGTCCGAGCCGGTGCCGGAGTTGCTGTCCGAGCCGGTGCCGGTGTCCGAGCCGGAGCTGGCGTCGGCGTCGGCGTCGGTGGCCGCGGAACGTCCTCGACCCGCCCAACTCCCTTCCCCCGCCGCCCACTTCGTCGGACGGCAGGAGCAGCTGGAGGCACTGCGCCGCGCCCTGCTCGCCGACTCCGACCGGACGGCGGTCGCCGTGGTCAGCGGCATGGCGGGCGTCGGCAAGTCCGCGCTGGCGGTGCGGTGCGCCGACGGGCTGCGGGCCGAGTTCCCCGACGGGCAGCTGTTCCTGAACCTGCGCGGCGCCACCCCCGGCCTGGCCCCGCTCACCGCGCACGCCGCGCTCACCGCCCTGCTGCTCGGCCTCGGCACCGCACCCGGCGCGATCCCCGAGGACGCCGGCGGCGCCGCCGCCCTGTTGCGCACCGCCCTGGCCGGCACCCGCACCCTGCTCGTCCTCGACGACGCCGCCGACCCCGCCCAGGTCCGCCCGCTGCTGCCCGCCACCCCCGGCTGCGCCGTCCTGGTCACCGGCCGCACCCCCATGCACACCCTGGACCACGCTCTGCACCTGCGGCTCGACGCCCTCTCCGAACGCGACAGCATCGCCCTGGTCGAACGCACCGCGGGCCGCTCCACCGCCGACCGGTCCGTGGTCGCCATCGAACAGGCCGACCTGGCCCGCCTGGTCCGGCTCTGCGGCCGGCTGCCGCTCGCCCTGCGGATCGCCGGCGCCCGCCTCGCCGCCCGCCGCACCCTCCCCGTCCGCGGCCTGGTCGGCCGGCTGGAGGAACCCGCCGACCGCCTCGACGAACTCGAACTCGACGACCTGAGCATCCGCCAGTCCCTCGCCCTGACCCACGACTCGCTGCGCGCCTCCACCCGCCGCCCGGACCTGCGCGCCGCCGACGCCCTCGCCGCGATCGGCGCGATCGACCTGCCCGACTACTCCGCCCCGCTGCTCTCCGCCGTCCTGCGGATCACCCCCGCCCAGGCCGGCGCCGCCCTCGACCGCCTCGTCGAGGTCGCCCTCCTCGACGAACCCCGTCCCGACCGGTACGCCCCGCACGACCTGGTCCGCGACTACGCGCGCGAGCTGGTTCCCGACCCCGAGGCCCACATCCGGGCCGCACTGGAGTGGTACTTCTCGCTCGCCTCCCGAACGGCCCATGCCCTCGACCCCGACATCCACCGGAATAGCCAACTGCCCCCGGTGGAAGCCGCCGACCAGTTGGACGAGGACGAGGCGCTGGCCTTGAGCGACGCCGAGTTCGACAACCTGCTGGCCTTGGTCGAGCAGCTCGCCGACACCTCCTGGGCCACCGCCGACGACGTTTCACCGCTGGTCCGCGCGCTGATGCCCTACCTGCGGATCTGCGAACGCACGGAGTCCTTCCGGATGAACGAACTCGTCCACCACCTGGCGCTGCGCGACGGCAACCGCACCGCCCAGGTGTTCGCCCTCAACGGCATGGCCCACGCGCACTACCTCGCCGGCCGCAACCTGCTCGCCCTCGAACTCCTCGACCAGTGCCTCCCACTGGTCGACGGTCCCCAGCGCGGGCGGATGCAGGGCAACCGGGGCATGCTACTGACCAGCCTCGGGCGCACCGAGGAGGCGACTCGCTGCCTAGAGGAGTCCCTGGCCCGGAGCATCCAGGACGAGGACCTCCGCAGCGAGGCCATCGCGCTCAGCGCCCTCGGCAACCTGGTCGAGGCCGAGGACCCGCACCTCGCCCTCGCCCACCACCGGCGCAGTGCCGAGATCGGACAGCGCTGCGACTTCGGCTTCGCGGTCAACACCGGCCTCGCCAACATCGGCTTCGCCCACCTCCGACTGGACGACCCCGCCGAAGCGCTGCGCCACTTCGTCCTGGCCACCGAGACCCACGCGTCCGTCACCGCCCAGGACCCGAACCCCGAAGGATGGCGTGGCCGGGCCGAAGCGCTGCGCCGTCTGGGACGGCTGGAGGAAGCCCTCGCCATCATCCGAGACCTGCTCGCACGGACCGCGTCCCAGCAGAACAACGTCTCCACCGGAATGATCGAGCACACCCACGGCCTGATCCTGCGCGACCTCGGCCGCCCGGCCGAGGCCCGCGCCGTCTGGGAGGCGACGCTGTCCCGGTTCCGCACCGCCGATCACAAGGTGGTCGCCGAACTGCGCGAACTGCTCGCGGCGGGCTGACGGGCGGTCAGCGCAGCCAGGAGCGTTCGGCGGCGCGGGCGCCGGCCTGGAAGCGGCTGCGGGCCTCCAGCAGGTCCATCAGTTCGGAGATCAGGCGGCGGACGGTGCGTTCGGAGACGCCGAGCTTGCGGGCCGCGACCACGTCGGTCTCGCCCTGGTGGAGGATCCGGAGCAGGGCGTAGTGCTGGCCCGACAGGCCGTGCGGGTCGCGGCTCCTGGCGTCGCCGAGCGGGGTGGCGCCGGACCAGACCAGGTCGAACAGGGCGCACATGGCGGCGACCGCGCCGGTGCCGTACAGCACGGTCGCGGTGTCGCTGCGCTCCGGGTCGAGCGGGACCACGGCGGCCTCGCGGTCGACGATGGTCATCCGCATCGGCAGCGAGGGCACGGTACGGACCTGGCCGCCGCGTTCGCCCAGCCAGCGGGCGTAGTCGGTGGTGGGCTGATGGTTGCGCACCGAGTCCAGGAAGATGGTGCGCAGTTCGACGCCGCGGTGCAGCAGTTCCTCGTCGAGCGGGCGGCTGGTGCGGCGGGCGGACTCGCTCTGGCCGCCGCCGGGGATGAAGGCCAGCACCTGGGAGCGGGTGCGGGCGCCGAGTTCGGCCAGCCGGTCGCGGATCGCGTCCACCCCGACCAGGTCCTCGGTGTGGGTGAAGCGGCGGCCGGAGGCCGACTCGGTGCGGATGATCTCGTAGGCGGCCTGGGCCTGTTCGACCTGCTGCCGGTGGGCGAGGAGTTCCGCCTCCCGGTGGGCGAGCAGGGCCTTGAGGCCGAGTTCGGGGATCACCGGGCGCAGGGTGAGCGGGTCGTCCCAGGAGGAGCGGAGCAGGGAGAGCCCGGTGAGTTCCCGGTAGGCGGCGTGGACCTCGTCCGCGGACAGGCCGAGTTCGGCGGACAGGGCGCCCTCGGCGGGTTCGGGGGTGCGCAGCAGGGCCTGGTAGACCAGGCTCGCCGCCTCGCTCAGGCCGAACGCCTGCAGCACGGCCTGCACGTCAGGACGCGTCCGGTGCGCGGCGGACCCGGTCGACATCGCTCACCGTGTTCATCGGAGCCCCCATTGCCCGATAGACGTGACCATTCGCGGTGTAGGTCTAGACCACTGGGGCGGGTGGTGTCAAAGGTTTCGGCGAAGCCGGCGGAGAATCTCCACTCCACGAACCGCTCACTGCACGAGGTAGCGGTCCAGCCGGCCGATCGGGCCCGCCGGCTTCCAGGTCATGTAGGGGATCTCGTCGTTCTGCCGCGCCTCCTCCGGCCGCAGCGGCCGGACCGGGTGGTGCAGGTGCACCATGAAGTCGTCGTAGGCGTACAGCGCGGTCGCCGACTGCAGCCGCAGCACCAGGTCCACGTCCTCGCCGCCCCAGTTCTCGTACCGCTCGTCCATGCCGCCGATCCGGTCGAACACCTCGCGGGTCAGCCAGACGCAGCCGCCCACCGGGCGGCGCATCCAGAAGCCGCGCAGCGCCGCCGGGTCGAGCGCCGGCTCGCCGCCCGGGCCGCGGGTGTGCACCGCCCGGACGCTGGAGCCCTCGTCCAGGTAGAGCATGTCGCGGTAGGGCAGGAACGCCCCCACGCCCGGTTCGCGGAACCGGGCCAGGCTGCGGGCGACGAACCCGCGGTCGGGCAGCAGGTCGGCGTCGAAGACGCAGACCGTCTCGGCCCGCACCGCCGAGTTGGCCACTCCGGCGTTCACCACCCACGCCTTGTTGAAGGCGCCGGGGTGCGGCGCGAACAGGTACTCGTCGGCCAGCGGCGCGATCAGCTCCCGGCGGCGCGGCTCGCGGTCCGCCTCGACCACCGTCACCGTGTACCCGCCCGGCACCTCGTCCTGGTCGCGCAGCGCGGCCAGGCAGGCCAGCAGGTTGCGCAGCCGCTCCCCGCCCCCGCCGCCGTCCCGGAACGGCACCACCAGCTGGGCAGCCGGACCCGGCACGCCCGTCCGCTCCGGCACCGGGGCGGCGGTGGGGACGGGCGGGGCCGGCGGGGCGTCCGGGCCGACGGCCGCGCCCAGGTGGTGGCCGATCCGGCCGCGCTGCGTGGTCTGCCAGGCCAGGTCGGTCAGCGGCCGCATCCGCTCCGGGAACTTCTCGATCATCGGGATCAGCGCGGCGACCAGGGCCCGATGGTGCTCGGGCCGCTCCGGCGCGGCCAGCAGCCGCCGGGCGGCCGGGGCGAACGGCGCGGCGTCCTCGTCGCCCGCGAGCCGGGCCAGCCGCTCGGTCAGCGGCTGCGTGCGGTACCAGTGGTACGGGTTGGTGGCCCGCGCGTGCGGGTCCGCGTGGATCACCAGCGAATCCGCGACGAGGCGGGCCGCGGCCGACGGGTCGGTGACGCGTAGCCAGGACATGGTGGTCTCCCAATTCCTCACGGGCGAGGGGTCGGTGAAGGGCGGGTGCCGCCCGGCGGGGGCGGCTCGGCGGGCTCCGGCTCGGCGGGATCCGGCCCGCCGCACGGCGGCGCGTCCGCGGGCAGGGCGCGCAGTTCCTCGGCCGGCCAGTGCTCCACGCCGTGGTTGGAGCGCAGCCTCGCGCCGACGCCGACCGCCCGCCACAGCACGTCGGTCAGCTCGTCGGTCCAGTCGTCCGGCCACTCCGGGGCCGGCACCGGGCCGGCCGCGTCCAGCACGGCCGCGCACAGGCAGGGCCGCAGGACCGGCGCCGCGGTCTCGACCGGGGCCCGGCCCAGCACGGTGCCCAGCGCCAGCCCGTAGCGGACCACCTCGGTGAGCGGCAGCACCCGCTCCCGGGCGCCCGGCGTCGGCCGGTCGGTGACCGCCACGAACGCCGCCGCCGGGGCCGCCACCGGCCAGTTCCGGCCGGCGCGGGCCATGTGCCGGGTCCAGGACGCCTGCCGCCAGGTCGCGGTGCCGGCGTCCCACAGCGAGATCAGGGCCCGGCCGCCGGACAGCCGGGGCAGCACCTCCGGCAGCGGGCTGACCAGGTCGGACACCCCGCCGGACGACCGCCCCGCCGCCCCGGCGCACCGCGCGGCCGAGGGCCGGGGCGGGGCCCCGGGCGCCGCCGGGGACGCGGCCAGGCCGCCGACGTGCAGCAGCAGGTCCAGCCGGTGCCGCCGGGCGAAGGCCGGCAGCAGCCCGTCCGGGGCGGCGCCCGCCGCCAGCGCCCCGGCCGCGAACCCGGCGAACGCGAGCGCCGCCCCGGACGGCAGCAGCACGGCCGCCGGGGACAGGCAGTCCTGCGGCACCGCCGCGGCCCAGCCGCAGCCGCGCAGCGCCGCCAACCGGACCGCCCCCGCGTTCCAACTGCCGCCGCCCGCCGCGGACAGCACCAGGGCGGCCCGGGGACGGCCGGCCACCGCGCGGAGCAGCTCGGCGGTGAACCCGGGCGCCAGCTCGGTACCGGCCCGGACCACCAGGTGGTGGGTCGAACCGGTGCCGGCCGCGGCCCGCCAGGCCCCGACCAGCGCGGCCGCCGGGTCGGCCCGGACCACCGGGACTGGGCCGAACTCGCCCAGTGCAGACGGGACTTCGCCAACGCCCGGGCCGGCCGCCGGGGCCGCCGGGGCCGCCACCGCCACGCTGATGACGATCGTCACGGCGCGCTGCCGACCGGGGCCGGGGCCGCACCGGCTGAGGCCGCACCGGCCGGGACCGCACCGGCCGGGACGGGCGTCGCCAGTTCCCTGCTCCGGGCGGCCAGGACGGCCAGTTGGCGCCCGGTCAGGTCGTCGAACGGCAGGTGCAGGACCAGCCGCTCCAGGCCGTGCCGGACGTACCGCTCCAGCAGCGGGGCGAGCAGCTCGGCGCCGACCTCGACCACCGCGATCCGACCCAGGTCGCGCACCCCGACCGGCAGGTGCCGGTCCGCGGTGCTGACCGCCAGGCTGAGCTGCATGGTGCGGGGCAGCAGGGCGCCGGGGTGGCCCTCGTCCGGGTTCGTGAGCTTCTCCGGGGGCAGGCCCGGCACCATCAGGCCGTCCAGGTACGGGCCGAGCTCGGACAGCACGGCCGGGTCGCCGCTGGCCAGCAGCATCGGCGGGGGCCGGAAGCCCGGGGGCTTCTCGAACCGCACGGTGTCCGGCAGGTCGCGGCCGCCCTGGCGGAGCAGGTCGTCCAGGGTGCGGACGGTCTGCAGCAGGTTCTGCCGCCGGGCCTGCCGGTCCAGGCCGTACAGCGCGTTGACGTTGGTCCGGGAGCCCGCGCCGAGGCCCAGGACCAGCCGGTTGCCGGAGATCTGCTGGAGCATCACCACCGAACGGGCCATGCTCAGCGGGTGCCGGTAGCCGGCGCACAGGATCGCGGTGCCGAACTCCTCGAACGGCAGGCCGGTGCCCATCGCGTGGGCCAGGTCGGCGACCGGGTCGCCGGCCACCGCGCGGTCCACGCCGTCGTTCTCGGTCAGCGTGACGTCCCTGGTCCACACCCCGGTGAAGCCGAGTTCCGCCGCCTCGTACAGGCGGCGCAGGCCGTGCTGCCACGGGTCGTCGTACAGCGGGAGCAGGATGCCGGTCCTCATGCCGTCCACCCCCCGGCGCCGACCGGAACCCGCTCACCCGGAACGCCCTCGCCCGGGACGCCCTCGCCCGGCAGGTCGGGGACCGGCAGATCGGGGACCGGCAGGTCGGGAACCCGCAGATCGGGGACCGGGACGACGGAGACCCGCAGGTCCGGCCCGACCGGTTCGGCCGCCCGGAACTCCCAGCGCAGCGCCCCGCCGATGGTGCAGATGCCGAGGTCGCCGAGCAGCGCGGGCCCGGCGCCGAGCAGTGCCGGGGCCAGGTGGCCCACCGCCTCGTCCACGCAGTCGGCGGCCAGCAGCCGGGCCGCGGTGCGCGGGCCGCCCTCGACCAGCACGGAGCGGATGCCCAGGCCGAGCAGGGCGGAGAGCAGCGCCCGCGGGTCGACCTGCCCGTCGTCCGGCCCGTCGGCCGGCCCGGCCGACGGGTCGTCGGGCGGGCCGATCGGGAGCAGTTCGGCGCCGGGTGGGGCGGCGGCCCGGGCGAACCGTTCCGGGACGGCCAGCAGCGTCCGGGCCGACCCGTCGAACACCCGGGCCGTCGCGGGCAGCCGGGACGGGTCGGCGGCCACCACCACCCGCACCGGGGCGGGGCCGGCCACGCCGTGCCGGACGCCCAGGTGCGGGTCGTCGGTGCGGACCGTGCCCGCGCCGACCAGCACCGCGCCGTGCCGGGCCCGCAACAGGTGGGCGTCGGCGCGGGCCGCGGCGGAGGTGATCCAGCGCGAACTGCCGTCGGCGGCGGCGATCCGGCCGTCCAGGGTGGCCCCGAACTTCCAGGTCACCCAGGGCCGGAGCCGGGTGGCGTTGGTCAGCCAGTACCGGTTCGCCCGGGTCGCCTCGGCGGCCAGCAGCCCGCCCTCGGTGGCGATCCCGGCGGCGGCCAGCACCGCCGCCCCGCCGCCGGCCCGCGGGGTCGGGTCGGCCACCGCGTACACCACCCGGGCCACCCCGGCGGCCCGCAGCGCCTCGGTGCACGGGCCGGTGCGGCCGGTGTGGGCGCACGGTTCGAGGGTCACCACGGCGGTGCCGCCGCGGGCCCGGGTGCCGGCGGCGGCCAGCGCCACCACCTCGGCGTGCGGTTCACCGTCGTGCCGGTGCGACCCCTCGCCGACCACCCGCAGCCGCTCGTCCAGGACGACACAGCCCACCGTGGGGTTCGCGCCGGTCAACCCCAGCCGTTCGGCGGCCAGTTCGACGGCCCGCTGCATCGCCCGCTGCTCGACCTGCTCGCGCGCCGTCCTCCGCTCGACCTGCTCGCGCGCCGTCCTCCGCTCGGCCCGCTCGCGGGCCGACTTCCGCTCGACCTGCTCGCGCGCCGTCCTCCGCTCGGCCCGCTCGCGGGCCGACTTCCGCTCGACCTGCCCGTCCTGCCCGGTCTTCCTGTCCTGCCCGGTCTGCCCGGTCTGTTCTGCCTGCCGACCGCGTTCGGCCTGCCGGTCCATCGCTTCCCGCCCGTTCTGCTGATGCACCGCCTACACCCCCGCCGGGGTGCGGAACGCCGTGCCCAGCCGCAGCAGTTCACCGGCGATCAGCTCGCACCGCTCGGCCAGTTCGTCCCCGGGGCCGACCGGTGCGCCGCCGACCGTGCGGAAGTCGTCCGGACAGCCGGCGGTCTGGGTGGGCACCACCCAGGCGCCCATCGCCCTTGCCACCGTGCGCAGTTGGTCGCACACCACGTTGCCGGTGCGCGGCCCGCTGCCGTTCGCGGCGACCGCGACCGGCTTGTCGGCGAACGCGTCGCCGGGCAGCCGGTCCAGCACCGCCTTGAGCAGGGCCGAGTAGCCGCCGTGGTAGACCGGGGAGACCAGGACCACCGCGTCCGCCCGGGCGATCCGATCGAGCAGTCCGACCGGGTCGGCGGCCTCCGGGCCCCCGGCGTGCACCGTCTCGGGCGCCATCCCGGCCGACCCCAGCGCGTCGCCGATCGCCCGGCCGAGCGCCGCCGTGTAGGAGTTCACGCGTTCGCTGCCGATGAATACCAGTGCTCTCATGCCGTCCTCCTGATGTGCCCCGGGCTCATGCCGTCCTCCTGGCCGAATGCGGGTGCGGGTACGGGTTACGGGTGTGTGCGGGCGCGGACGCGGGTCAGCGCGCGAGCCGGCCGGCCGGCTCGCCGAGGGCCAGCGTGTGGCGGGTCACCCGGGCCTTGGTCTCCAGGTAGAAGCGGTTGTCCTCGGTGACGAACACCCCGGTCGGCACCACCGCGACCACCTCGATCCCGTAGCGGGCGAGCTGGGCGGCCTTCTCCGGGTTGTTGGTGAGCAGCCGGATCCGGGTCAGGCCGAGCAGCCGGAGCATCTCGGCGGCGGCACGGTAGTCCCGGGAGTCCGGGGCGAGTTGGAGTTCCTCGTTCGCCGCGTAGGTGTCGTATCCGGCGTCCTGGAGCAGGTAGGCGTCCAGCTTGTTGTACAGGCCGATGCCGCGGCCCTCCTGGCGCAGGTACAGCACGCAGCCGCCGGTGGTGCCGATCCGGCGCACCGCCTCGTGCAGCTGCGGGCCGCAGTCGCAGCGCGCCGAGCCCAGCACGTCGCCGGTCAGGCACTCGGAGTGCAGCCGGACCAGCGGCACCGGGTCCGGGTCCGGGCGGTCCTCGCCCAGGGTGATCGCTATGTGCTCGCCCGGATCGCTCAGGCCGTGGAAGGTGTGCAGCCGGGCGGCGACGGTGTCGCCGTTGTTCAGGTGGATCGGTACGGGCACGGTGGCGCGGATCTTCGCGGACACCGTCTCGGTCGCGGGCATCGTCTCGGCTACGGTCATCGCTCGTCCTCTCTCACGCCGGCTGGCGCCGGACACTTCGGCAGGTCTTCGGTGGAAATTCGGCAGGACTCCGGCGGGGAACCACCGGATCCCGGCGGACCTCGACGGGTATCGACAGGCATCGAGGGGCCGTGGTGGGGCTCGGTACGGGGTGGCCGCGGTCAGCGGCAGACGCCGGCGACGACGTCCCACATCAGGCTGGCCGGGCAGACCACCGACTCCCGCGGCAGCTCGTCGGCCGCCGCCTGCGCGGGGGCCCCGGACAGCAGGACCACCACCGACGCGACAGCGGAGATCCCGGCGATCCAGAGGGGGGTTCCGGTCTTCTTCATGGCATTCTCCAGAGGATTTTTAGCCGTTCAGGAATGGCGGTCGCCTCCCCGCCACGGTCGGGCCTTCGAATTCGCTCGACGACCAACTGTCCCCCGGCCGGAAAGGCTTTCGCCACCGATGCCGCTGGCCGGACCGTGCCTGGCCTGATCCGGACAAGAACCCATCCCGGCCAGGGAGTTGGGCCGGTCGGCGAATTCCCGGATGCCCGAGTTGCCGCATTCCGCACCGGTCCTGCCGGAAGTGCACGGAATCACCGAATAGGCCACCAGGTCCACCGTTTCCGCACGATTCTCCGATCCCCCGACTTTCAACGGAGCGCATTTCCCGCGACCTCCCGGTCTAGGCTGGAGAAATGACCAGCGCACCGGACGGCCGGGCCACCGGACCCGCCGCACCCACCCCGCTCACCCCACCCACCACCCTGCTGCTGCTGCGCCACGGCGAGACCGCACTGACCCCGCACCGCCGGTTCTCCGGCAGCGGCGGCACCGACCCCGAACTCTCCGGCACCGGCCTCGCCCAGGCCGCCCGCGCAGCCGCCTCCGCCCTGCTCGCCGAGGCACCCGTGCACGCCGTCATCAGCTCCCCGCTGCGCCGCTGCCGGCAGACCGCGCAGGCCGCGGCCGAACGGCTCGGGCTGGACGTGGAGATCGAGGACGGCCTGCGGGAGGCCGACTTCGGGCACTGGGAGGGCCTCACCCTGGACGAGATCCGCACCCGCCACCCCGCCGACCTGCGGGCCTGGCAGTCGTCCGCGACGGCGGCGCCCACCGGCGCCACCGAGTCCCTCGCCGAAGTCGCCGCCCGCACCGCCACGGCCCGCGACGCCCTGCTGGCCCGGCACCCGGGCCGCCGCCTCCTCCTGGTCAGCCACGTCACGCCGATCAAGACGCTGATCGCCGGAGCACTGACCGCCCCCGCCGAGGCGACGCACGCCATGCACCTCTCCCCGGCCTCGCTCTCCGTCCTGGTCCACACCGGCCCGCGCGCCACCATGCACCTCTACAACGACACCTCCCACCTGCGCTGAACCCCCTCGCCCAGCAGGACCGTCCGGCCACCGCCCCGGCCCGCCGGCCGGATCAGGCCCGGCCGGGCCCGGCCGGCCCGGAGCGTGGCGGCCCCTCGCGTCACCGGGCGAGAGTGGAAACGATCAGCGAGCCCGCCCCCCCTCCCCGCCGTCCCACGCCCGAGAGGAAGCCACGGCCCCCACATCGTCTTCGCGCCCCAATTGCCCGACGTGACAACGGAGTTCCTCCCCGCACCGGACCGGCCGAACGAACCGGCCACGGTCGCCCCTTCCAGACCGAGGCTCTCCCTCGGCCTGCCCGAACTCGCGGGCCAGGAACGGGTGATGGCCGCCACCGTGCTCGACCCGTTCGACGTCGGGATGTTCGTCCCGCTGTCGTTCCTGTTCTTCGCGCTGACCCCCGACCTGACGGTCGCCCAGGTCGGCCTGAGCACCAGCATCGCCACCGCGCTCTCACTGCCGGCCGCCCCGGCGGCCGGCACCGCCGTCGACCGCTGGGGCCCCGCACCTCGCCGATCGCCAACAACCTGCCCGCCGCGGCCGGTTACCTCTGCTACCTGCTGGTGGCCTCACTGCCCTCACTGATCGGCAGCATGCTGCTGGCGCTCTGCGCCGAACGCCTCCGCCAAGCACCTACCGACAGTTCGCTGAGCCCCTGTCGGGTTCGAACCGACGACCCCCGCTCTACAAGACGAAACCTGATCACGTCGGTACGTGACGCCTGATGCTGCGCGGCGCCGAACCTGCAGGTCGGCGCCATGCATCAAGTTTCGACAGTCCGGCCCCGCCGGCGCTGCCGCTGTGCAGTCCGCTCACGCATGGCTCACGCAACAGGGCCGGTCGGTACGGCATCCACCATGGCCCGACTCATCCCGCATGCCACCGTCAGATGCCCTTGACCACAACACGGTCACCGCAGAGCAGACGCATGTCCTCCTCGTCGGACGTGAAGATCGTGACGTCACCACGCTGACGCAGCGCCACGGCGGCAAGAGCGGCGTCGATGGCGTACTTGTGTCCGTGCAGGCCTGCTGTCTCCAACAGTTCGATCGCTTCTCCGGCGATCTCTCTGGTCACGGGCTCGACTGCGATCCTGGAGAGGGCCCATGCCCACGCAGCCTTCTTGACGCGCCCGTGGTAGGCCTCGATGAGCGTCATCGACGTGGTCATGACCCGGATGCCGGAGCGGTCCGCGTCCTTGAGCCGGGCGCCCATGGCGCGGTGGCCGAGAACGGCTTGAGACAGGCCTTCACTGTCGAGCAGGTAGACGAGCTCGGACATCAACTCGCCTTGCGACGGGGCGCAGTCCGGGCTTTGCGCTCCGCGTGCTGTCGCTGGAGCGCCAGCCGCTCCGCCTCTGCGAGCGCCAACTCCGCGTCGGTCACCTCGCCGTGCTCGCCCTCCCACCAACCGACGAACTCGTGCAGGTTGTCGCGCTCACGCTGGCGCTCTATGGCCTGTGTGACATAACGGCTGAATCCACCAGACCCCACCTCGGCGCGGATCTCCTCCGCCAACTCCTCGGGCAGCGTCACGGTGTACTTCTTCGTTGCCATACCAGACATCATACCGACCGGCGGTCGCACTCGGGGCGCTCACGTAAACGGCCTCGGACCAGGGGTCCGAGGCCGTTGATCAAGCTTCCGGAAAGCCGAAGCCGCAGCTCATCCGAGATGGAAACGAGAGCCCCCTGTCGGGTTCGAACCGACGACCCCCGCTTTACAAGAGCGGTGCTCTGGCCAGCTGAGCTAAGGAGGCGCGGTGGCCGTCCGCGGGATCCACGGCGGCACCAGTGGGCAGTGTACCGGGCGGGGGCTCGGGGATGCGGGGGGTTGTGGGG